>JBEELY010000481.1:0-4919 GCA_041167925.1 Pseudomonadota bacterium
GCGCGGAATCTGAATGCCATCGAGCTCAAGGCGGTAGCAGCGCCGGGTTTCGTCGAGCACTGTTTCGCGCTGGATGTGTCCCGCCGGGATGCTTGCCGCTGGCAACACCGCAATAGCGGGCATACCTTCGTACGAAACCGCCACGAGCACGACGCCCGCCACTGCGGCATCAGGCACCAGGGTCTTGGTGCCTGAAAGGGTCAGGCTACCGGCCTCCGAGGCACGGGCGCTGGCCTCGAAGGCAGTCAGGCGCCAGTCCCCGTCGTCTTCGAGCAGGGCCACGGTGGCGGGCAAACCGGCGGCAATACGCGACAGCCATAGGCCCTGCAGCGTCTGATCGGCACCGGCCTGCAAGGCGGCCACGGCCAGCTGCGTGCTCACAAAGGGCGTGCTCAGAAGATGGCGGCCCATGCACTCGGTGAGCACCGCGGCCTCAGCCAGCGTGAGGCCCGCGCCGCCCTGCGCTTCGTCGATGCACAGACCGGGCCAGCCGAGTTCGATCATGCGCTGCCAGACCACAGCATCAAAGCCAGTGTCGGTACTCATGAGCTCGCGCACCCGGGCGATCGGGGACTGCTCGCGGCAAAAGGTCATGGCGGCGTCGAGCAGCATGGCCTGCTCATCGGTGAAGGCGATCTGGCGCGAAAGGACTTCAGTATTCGACATGAGACGAGCTCTGCAGGGGATGGGGTCCAGGGCGAACCAGATCAGTCTTTGGGCAGGCCGAGCACACGCTCGCCCACGATGTTGGCCTGGATCTGGCTGGTGCCCCCGCCGATGGTCGAGGCAAAGGAATTGAAGTAGGCCCGCTGCCACTTTCCACCCTCGATGGCATGGGCGTCGCCTACCCAGCGGGCCGCATTGGCGCCCTGCAGCGAAAGCGCAAACTGCAGCAGCCGGCGCTTGTGCTCGGAGACACGCAGCTTGTTCGACAGGGCAATGGCCTGCGGGCGCTCATTGCACAGGGCCGGGTGCGCTGCGCGGGCGGTGCACAGGCGATCGCCCTGATCCTCAATGATGAAGCGGACCAGCTGATCGCGAATCAATGGATCTTCAATCGCGGGGCGTCCGTCGCGTCGCGCCTTGCGTGCCATGGCCACCACATCATCCACGCTCAAATACATGCGAGACAGACCCCCGGCCTGGCCGCCAGTGGCGCCGCGCTCGAAGGTGAGCGTGAGCATGGCAATCTTCCAGCCTTCGCCCTCGCGACCCATCAGGCAGCTGGCCGGAATGCGGGCGTCATTGAAGAAGGTCTGGTTGAAACCGTATTCGCCGGTCAACTTGCGGATCGGCCGGGTGTCAATGCCGGGCGCATCCATGGGCACCAGAAAAAAAGACAAGCCCGAATAGCGCGGCTGCTCAGGGTCGGTGCGGGCGAGCAGGATCATGTAGCGGGCATAGCTGCCCAGGCTGGTCCAGATCTTGGAGCCGTTCAGCACGTAATGGTCGCCGTCGCGTACCGCGCGGGTCTGGCTGTTGGCCAGGTCCGAGCCCTGGTCAGGTTCGGAAAAGCCCTGGCACCAGATCTCGTCGCCGCTCAGGATGCCCGGAATGTAGCGACGCTTTTCGGCTTCGCTGCCGATCGACAGGATCAACGGACCCGCCCAGTTCAGGCCGATGGTGTTTGGAACGAAGGGCACCTTGAGGCGCGCCATCTCGGCATTGACGATGTCCTGATACACCTGCGGCCGCCCGCCACCCCCATAGTCCCGCGGCCAGGCCATGCCCAGGTAGCCGGCCTGATAGACCTTGCGCTGCCAGTCACGCAGGTACTCGAACTGGGCGTCGGTGCCGACCTCCATGAACGATTCTGGCAAGAGAAAATCGGGCTGCGGCGGCCGGTTCTGTTCCAGCCATTGCGCCACCTCGGCGCGAAAGGCGGCCAGACTGGCCTCATCGGTAGGCCAGCCGCCTGCCGGCGCAGGCGCAAAGCGCGCCTGAGGGCTTGATTCGAGCACTGCAGCCATCTCGGTCACCTTGTGGGGTTCGTGGGGTTAACGCTGTTCAGATCGGTAATGACCTTGGGATCCGCTCAGCCCTGTTGCATCCAGGCCGGCTTGCGCTTTTCACGGAAGGCCGCCATGCCTTCCTGGCCCTCAGGAGAAACAAACATCTGACGGCTCCAGACCGACATGGCCTCAAAGCCCTCATCGCGGGGCAACTCCTGCACGCGGCGCACCAGCCGCTTGCACTCGGCCACCGCAATCGGACCCCCGGCGCGGATCATGTCGATCTCTTCCTGTACGGCGGCGCGAAGCTGATCGGCCGACACGGCACGATGGGCCAGACCAAAGGCGACCGCCTGCTCGCCGCTGAAGCGCTCACCGGTGATGAAGAGCTTCATGGCATGGTGGGTGCCCAGCTTGGGCACACAGACCACCGAGATGACGGCCGGAATCACGCCAATGCGCACCTCTGAAAAACTGAAGGGCGCATCCTGCACCGTGATGACGATGTCGCCCGCGCCCACCAGGCCCAGACCGCCTGCAAAGGCCGCGCCATTGACGGCGATGATCACCGGCTTGGGGCTGTCCTGCATGCGGGCCAGGATCTCGGCCAGCGAGACCGAGGTCTTGCCCTCGGTGGCCGACCCAGGCGGGTTCTTGAGATCGGCGCCGGCGCAAAAAGCCGGGCCATTGCCCGTGATCACGATGCAGCGGGCCTGGGGATCGGCCTGCGCAGCATCAAAGTGGGCGGCCAGTTCATTGACCAGCACCGCCGAGAGCGCATTGCGGTTCTCGGGCCGGTTGAGCGTGATCCAGGCCGCGCCGTCTTCGACGCGGTATTGCGTGGCTTCAGTGCCGCTCATGGCATCTCTCCTCAGGCGTCCTTGCTTTCTTCAAGCATCACGAGCATGGCGCCATTGGCCACCTGCTCGTTCTCGCTCACCTTGACCGCAGTCACCGTGCCCGGCGTAGGCGCCGTGATCCGGTGCTCCATCTTCATGGCCTCGAGCACCAACAGCAGCTGGCCTTTTTCAACAACCTGCCCCGGCTTGACCGCAATCGACAGCACCCGGCCCGGCATGGGTGCCATGAGTCCGCC
The DNA here is from genome assembly GCA_041167925.1 of Pseudomonadota bacterium. GTDB lineage: Bacteria > Pseudomonadota > Gammaproteobacteria > Burkholderiales > Burkholderiaceae_E > UBA4615. The sequence goes on from JBEELY010000481.1 coordinate 3,049, forward strand.
GCGGAAGTCGGCGCGGTCGGCACGCGGGAAGCGCGGCAACTCGATGAACTCGTGATCACCAAACATGCCGTGCACCAGCACGCGATCGCCAATCCGGCTGATGGTGACGGTGCTGCGCACGCCGTCAAGATCGAGCTCGATGTCATGTTCACCGGTGCGCATGACCTGTGCACGGTGCGCCTGCCCCTGATTCTTTCCAGGGACATGGATCTCGAAATGGCCTTCGCGATGCTGGGCATAGCAAATCACCAGATCGTTCGTGGCATCGCGCACGCCCTTGTCCCGATAGCCGACCTTTTGGGGCGGCATGATCGAGTTGCGCCAGCCGCCCGCCACCGAGGCCAGCACCCGCGCCGAGGCGCGTCGCCGCGCGCGGGCATGCAGGGTGGCCGCCACGGCCGCAGTGAGCCGGTCCTGCGCGCTGAGTTCGCGCACCGGCTGGGGCTTGACCCGCTCGATGAAATCGGTGGTGGTGTCTCCCGCGATGAACTCGGGCGTACGCAAGACCGACACCAGGAAGTCCCGGTTGGAGGTGATGCCCTGCAGACGGGTCTGCTCAAGCACCCGGGCGAGTTTTGCTGCGGCTTCGCGGCGTGTGGGCGCCTTGACGATCACCTTGGCAATCATGGGATCGAATTCGATCGCAATCGCACTGCCCGACTCGATACCCGAATCAAAGCGCACGCCCGGGCCCTCGGCCGGCACCCAGACATCGACCGTGCCCGGGGTAGGCAGAAAGCTGCGGGCCGGATTCTCGGCGCACAGCCGTGCCTCGATGGCATGGCCGTCGATGCGCAGATCGGCCTGGCCGTAGCCCAGGGCCTCGCCCTCGGCAATACGCAACTGCTCACGCACCAGATCGAGGCCGGTGATGGCCTCAGTGACCGGATGCTCCACCTGCAGGCGGGTATTCACCTCGAGGAAAAAGAACTCGTCACCTGCCAGCAAAAACTCGACCGTGCCCGCTGAGTGGTAGCGAATCGCCCGCACCGCATCAAGCGCAGCGCGTCCCATGCGCTCACGCAGGGCGGGGGTCAGGGCTGGCGAGGGCGCTTCCTCGATGATCTTCTGGTGTCGGCGCTGGATGGAGCACTCGCGCTCGAACAGATGCACCAGATTGCCGTGCAGATCGCCCAGCACCTGGATCTCGACATGGCGCGAGCGGGTGAGCCAGCGCTCGAGAAACACCGTGCCATTGCCAAACGCAGCCTTGGCCTCGCGGCGTGCGCCCTCGATGGCCTGGGCAAGACCGGCAGGCGATTCGACGATGCGCATGCCTCGGCCGCCCCCGCCGCCCGCCGCCTTGATCAGCACCGGATAGCCAATGCGCTCGGCGGCGGCCGTGGCGTCCTCGCCTTCCACCAGTTCATGCGCCTGCAGGGTGGGCACGCCCACCTGCTGCATGAGCTGCTTGGCGGCCAGCTTGTCGCCGATGCCGCGGATGGCCTCGGGCGAGGGACCGACCCAGGTCAGGCCGGCATCCATCACGGCCTGGGCAAAGCCTGCGTTCTCGGACAAAAAACCATAACCAGGATGGACCGCATCGGCACCACTGCGCCGACAGGCATCAATCACCTTGCCTACGTCAAGGTAGGTCTGCGCCGAGGTGCGCCCATGCAGGGCCACGGCGGTATCGGCCTCGCGCACGAAGGGCGCATCCACATCGCCATCGGCGTAGATGGCGACCGTGGACATGCCCATGGCATGGGCGGTACGAAAGATACGCCGGGCAATCTCGCCGCGATTGGCCACGAGCAGCCGACGAATCGGCTTCACGCTTACATGCGCCATGTGCCGTACTCCTTGGTGCCCACCACAGCCTTGTTGTGGCAGGCAGAAAGTGCAATTCCAATCACCGTGCGGGTATCGCG
>JBEELY010000040.1:0-4143 GCA_041167925.1 Pseudomonadota bacterium
GGGTACGGCCCCAAGCATCCTGTGCGGCCTCTTTGCGATACGACGGCCGGTAATCGGCATGAAATGCATGGGGTGCGTCGGGGTAGACCACGAACTCCGAGGCCTTTGAAGCGGCATTGCCCTGTGCCAGACGCTGCTTCATTTCATCCACGGTCGAGACCGGAATGCCCTGATCGGCGCCACCATACAGACCCAGCACCGGCCCGTGCAGGCGTGTCGCAACATCGTGCGGATGCACGGGGTTCGCGGCATTGGAGGGCCCCGTCAGGCGGCCGTACCAGGCCACGCCGGCCTTGACCCCAGGGTTGTGGGCAGCATACAGCCAGGTGATGCGGCCACCCCAGCAAAAACCGGTGATCGCCAGTCGAGAGTCATCGCCGCCGTTGGCGCGGCCAAATGCCACGGTAGCATCGAGATCGGACATGACCTGCGCATCGGTCACGCGAGGCACCAGCGTCTTGACGATTTCGGCTGCCGACTCGATCTTGGACGGATCGCCCTGGCGAAAAAAGAGTTCGGGGGCAATGGCGCAATAGCCGGCACGGGCCAGACGGCGGCAGACATCACGGATGTGTTCATGCACGCCAAAAATCTCCTGAACCACCAGGATGATCGGCGTGCGCTGAAAGGTGCGAGGGGCTGCCAGATAACCGGGCACCTGCGTGCCGTCTGCCATCGGGATGCTCACGGCCTCGGCCCTGAGTCCGTCCGCAGGCGTGGTGATGGTCTGCGCCAGCAGCGCGCCAGTAGGGACCACCGAAGCGGCGAATCCTGCGGTGAGCGAGCCCGCTACGAAGCCTCTGCGATTCAGACCGACCGCGGGAACCAGCGCGTCAAGGTCCTGGTCCAGCGCGGCGCTCTGGGCTGCGGCTTCGCCGCGAAGAAGATCGAGGGGAGGCGTCATGGTGATGCTCTCGGGAGGGGAATGGGTTGGTTCGGGAGGAGCGCTTTAGAGAACACGCTTGGGGCCAGCATAACCGAGCTCAGTGGGCCTGCTCCCAATTGACCCCGACGCCCACTTCGGCCAGCAGGGGCACCTCCAGGGGATGCACCTCGCCCATGATGCGCGGCAACTCGCGACTCACCAGAGGCACCTCCGCTTCGGGCACCTCAAGCACGAGTTCGTCATGCACCTGCAAAATGAGACGACTCGCCAGCCGCTCGGTACTGAGCCAGTCCTGTACCGCCACCATGGCCAGCTTGACCACGTCGGCGGCCGTGCCCTGCAAAGGCGCATTGATCGCCTGGCGTTCAGCAGCACCGCGGCGCGGCCCATTGGGCGAATTGATCTCGGGAAGCCACAGGCGTCTGCCCGCCACCGTCTCAACATAACCGCGTTCCTTGGCCTGCTTGCGGGTGTCGTCCATGTAGCGCGCAACACCTGGATACCGCGCAAAATAGCGCTCGATCCAGTTGCGGGCGGCCTCGCGCTCAATCCCGAGCTGAGCGGCCAGGCCAAAGGCGCTCATGCCATAAATCAGCCCGAAATTGATGGTCTTGGCATAGCGCCGCTGCTCGCTGCTCACCGCATCGATCGATACTCCAAACACCTCGGCCGCAGTGGCGCGATGCACGTCCTGACCTTCTGCGAAGGCTCGTCGCAGGCTGGCATCGCCCGAAACATGGGCCATGATGCGCAGCTCGATCTGTGAATAATCGGCCGAAACAAGGCGATGGCCTGAGGGGGCGATGAAGGCTTCGCGGATGCGCCGGCCCTCAGGCGTGCGAATCGGAATGTTCTGCAGATTGGGATCGGTCGAAGACAGCCTGCCGGTGATGGCGGTGGCCTGGGAAAAGCTGGTGTGGACGCGCCCGGTGCGCGGATGCACCATGCGCGGCAGCTTGTCCGTGTAGGTCGACTTGAGCTTGGATGCAGACCGGTGCAACAGCAGCAGGCGCGGCAAGGGATAGTCAAGCGCTAGCTTTTCCAGAACCTCCTCGTCTGTGGAGGGGGCGCCGCTCGCGGTCTTCTTGACGGCGGGCAATCCGAGCTTGCCGAAGAGAATCTCGCCAAGTTGCTTGGGCGAGGCCAGATTGAAAGGCTGGCCTGCCAGGGCATGCGCCTCGCCTTCCAGGCGGAGCAGTTGCTCCGCGAGTTCGGTGGACTGGCGCTGAAGGGCTTCGGTATCGATCAGGACGCCATGTCTTTCCATGGCCTGCAACACCGGCATGGCAGGCATCTCGATGCGCTGATAGACATCGAGCAGCCGTGGTTCGGCCTGCAAACGGGGATGCAGCACGGTATGCAACTGGAAGGTGATCTCGGCGTCTTCGGCGGCATAGTGGCTAGCCTGCTCGATCCCAACCTGATCGAAAGTAATCTGGGCCGCCCCCTTGCCCGCCACCTGCTCATAGGTGGTGGTGGTGCGGCCCAGGTGACGCTGAGCCAGCGCATCCATACCATGGGTGCGATGCGCCTCGAGCACATAGGACTGCAGCAGGGTGTCATGCGCCACACCCTGCATCCGGATGCCGTGGTTTTCAAGGACATGCAGGTCGTACTTGAGGTTCTGGCCGACCTTGAGATGCTTGCTACTTTCGAGCCAGGGCTTGAGGCGCGCAAGCACCTGCTCGCGAGACAACTGCTCGGGCGCACCGGCATAGGCATGGGCCACCGGGATGTAGCAGGCACGCCCGGCTTCGATCGACAGCGACAGGCCCACCAGTTCGGCCCTCATGGGATCGAGCGATGTGGTCTCGGTATCGAAGGCCACCAGCGGCGCGGCTTCGATGATGTTCAGCCAGCGATCGAGGGCGGACGCATCCAGGACGGTCTCGTAGTGAAGCTCGGCAGGGGCCCCGGGCAGGCTTGGGGGCGCATCAGCCGCAGCTTCGGTCGCGCCGGAAGCATTCGGGCCGGTGCCAGAGGAAAACGACCTCCCCCCAGAGGCAGTGCCGCCCGCAAGGCCCGAACGCTCGGCCACCTCCCGGCGCAGGCTCTTCATGCCGTAACGCTCGAACAGATCCAGCAGGGCAGGATCGTCTTCAGGCTGAAGTCGCAAGGCCTCGCCCACTTCAGTCCACTGCGCACCCAAATCGCAATCGAGCAGGATGGTCACCAGTTGCCGTGCGGTGGGTAGCCATGGAAGGGCATCCCGCAAGTTCTGGCCGACCACACCCGAGACCTCCCCTGCGCGCTCGATCAGTGCATCAAGCGAACCATAGTGCTGCAGCCATTTGACGGCGGTTTTGGGGCCGACCTTGCTGACACCAGGCACATTGTCAACAGCATCGCCCACGAGCGTGAGCCAGTCGATGATGCGCTCGGGAGGGACCCCAAACTTGGCGATGACTCCGTCGCGGTCCAGACGCTCCGGCGGTCCGTTGTCGCGCGTCATGGTGTTGATGAGCGTGACATGGTCATTGACCAGTTGGGCCATGTCCTTGTCGCCGGTAGAGATCACGGTGCGCACACCCTGGCGCCAGGCCCGTTCGGCCAGGGTGCCGATCACGTCATCGGCCTCGATGCCCGGCATCATGATGAGCGGCCAGCCCATGGCTTTCACCATGGCATGAATCGCCGGAATCTGCAGCGCCAGATCGGCGGGCGTGGAGGCCCGATTGGCCTTGTACTGGTCGTAAAGATCGTCCCGAAAGGTCTTGCCCGGTGCGTCGAAGATGACTGCACCATGCGTGGCGGGGATGGCCAGTTTGCCCTCACCGCGCAGCCTGCGTAGCATCGCGGCCATTCCGTAAATGGCGCCAGTCGGCTCGCCTTGCGCATTGCGCAGGTCGGGCAGGGCATGAAAAGCGCGGTACAGGTAGCTTGACCCGTCCACCAGCAGCAATGATGTTTCCGACATGACGACTCGCAAGAACGTGCCGGCACTGCGTGCCCTCACGCAGCCTGAGCGGTCCACGGCCGTCAAGGCCCGTGAATCCTGGCATGTGCTCGGAATTATTTCAGAGTTCGTCGAAGCGACCGAACGGCTTGCCGAGATCCGCCCGGCGGTATCGATCTTTGGCAGCGCACGCACGCCGCCCGGTTCGTTCTGGTACGAGCGCACGGTCGAGCTGAGCCGGATGCTGTCGGACGCGGGCTTTGCCGTGATCTCGGGCGGCGGCCCCGGCATCATGGAAGCGGCCAACAAAGGGGCGCATGCCGGCAAGTCGCCCTCGGTCGGCCTCAATATCGTGTTGCCC
>JBEELY010000198.1:0-3314 GCA_041167925.1 Pseudomonadota bacterium
ACGGTGTGCAGGGTGAACATCGGCCGCTGAATCAGCCAGCCCAGCACACCCACAACAAAGGCGATGACCGCGCAGGCCATCAGCGCATTGGCCAGGGTGTTGAGGAGCCTGACGTCGTGCCACGCGCCGATCATGCCGGGCCTCCGGTCTTGAGCGAGGCGTCTGCGAGCAAACGCAGGCACAGCGCCTCATAGGACAGACCGACCGCGCGCGCCGCCATGGGGACGAGTGAATGGCTGGTCATGCCGGGCGAGGTATTGACCTCGAGCAGGAAAGGCGCCTGATCGCTGGTCCGCAGCATCAGGTCAACACGGCCCCAGCCTTCACAGCCCACGGCCTGAAAGGCCTCGAGCGCGAGCTCTGCAATGCGCTGCGCAAGCGGCCCGGGAAGATCGGCCGGGCAGTTGTAGCGGGTATCGTCGGTGAAGTACTTGTTCTGGTAATCGTAGTTGCCCGCCGGCGCAATGATCTCGATGACCGGCAGGGCCTGTGCCTGCGTGCCGCTGCCGAGCACGGCCACCGTGAGCTCCCGGCCGGCGATGAACTGCTCGCACAGCACCTCGCCGTCATGACGTGCAGCCGCCGCGAAGGCCGCGGCGGCCTGATCAGGATGGTCGACCCGTGTGAATCCGAGCGAGGACCCCTCGCGGGCGGGTTTGACCGCCATGGGCAGACCCAGGGCCCGCGCCGCCTGGCTCACCTGTGCTGCGCTGCGGGCGATGCTGAACTGCGGAGTGGGCAGGCCATGGGTGAGCCAGATGCGCTTGGTCATGCGCTTGTCGATGCCGATGGCCGACGCCGTGACACCCGAACCGGTATAGGGAATGCCCAGCAGTTCGAGCGCGCCCTGGACCGTGCCGTCTTCGCCATAACGGCCGTGCAGGGCAACAAAGACTCGGTCGATCCGCTCGCGCTTGAGATCATCCATCGGGCGCTCGGCCGGATCGAAGGCATGCGCATCCACACCCTGGCTGCGCAGTGCGGCCAGAACACCCTGACCCGACATCAGGGAGACCTCGCGCTCAGCCGAGCGCCCGCCCATGAGCACGGCCGCGCGACCGAAGTGCTGCGGCATGGACTCAGCCAACTGAGTGCTCCTTCAAGCGGGCGGGCACTGCCCCTACCGAGCCCGCGCCCATGGTGACCACCACGTCGCCAGGCCGCACCGCATCCAGGATCGCCTGAGGCATCTGCCCCATGTCTTCGACAAAAACGGGCTCGACCTTGCCTGCGACCCGCAGGGCCCGCATCAGGGCGCGACCGTCGGCCGCCACGATCGGCGGCTCGCCCGCCGCATACACCTCGGCCAGAAGAAGGGCATCGACACTGGAGAGCACCTTCACGAAGTCCTCGAACAGGTCGCGCGTGCGGGTATAGCGATGTGGCTGGAAGGCCAGCAGCAGACGGCGCCCGGGGAAGGCGCCGCGCGCAGCGGCGATCGTGGCCGCCATTTCGGCCGGATGGTGGCCGTAGTCATCAACCAGAGTGAAGACCCCCGGTCCCTGGGCAGTGGGCACCGGCAGGTCGCCGTAGCGTTGAAAACGCCTGCCCACCCCCGTGAACTCGGAAAGCGCGCGGGCGATGGCCTCGTCGCTCACGCCAAGCTCGTCAGCCACTGCGATCGCTGCGAGCGCGTTCTGGACATTGTGCAAACCGGGCAGGTTGAGCACCAGCGGCAGTGGTGCCGCATCGGGCCGGTGCAAGGTGAAGCGCATGCGTCCGTTGTCTGGCACCGGATCGACCGCCCTGAACCGTGCTTCGGCAGAAAAGCCGTAGGTCAGCACCGGCTTGGAGATGAAGGGCATCACTTCGCGCACATGGACATCGTCGATGCACACGACCGCCGCGCCATAGAACGGCAAACGCTGGGTGAACTCGACGAAGGCCTGGCGCAACCTGGCGAAGTCGTGCCCATAGGTCTCCATGTGATCGGCATCGATGTTGGTGATGACCGCGATCATCGGCACCAGATTGAGAAAGGAGGCATCGGACTCGTCAGCCTCGACCACGATGGTGTCGCCACTACCCAAGCGTGCATTGGCACCCGCGCTGTTCAGGCGCCCGCCGATCACAAAGGTGGGATCGAGTCCGCCCGCAGCCAGAATGGAGGCCACCAGGCTGGTCGTTGTGGTCTTGCCGTGGGTGCCCGCGATCGCCACGCCCTGCTTGAGTTTCATGAGCTCGGCGAGCATCAGGGCACGCGGGACCACCGGAATGCGCGCAGCGCGTGCCGCAGTGACCTCGGGATTGTCCGGCTTGACGGCCGAAGACGTCACCACGCAGTCGGTCCCTGCGATATGCCCGGCATCGTGGCCGATCATCACCTTCGCGCCGAGCTCGGCCAGGCGACGGGTGGTGGCGCTCTCGCCAAGGTCTGAGCCGCTGATCTCATAGCCGAGATTGAGCAGTACCTCGGCAATGCCGCTCATGCCCGAGCCGCCGATGCCCACGAAATGAATGCGCTTGACCTTGTGCTTCAAGACAGACTCCCCGCCATACGCACCTGACCCGGCCGCGCGATCGCCTCGCAAGCATCGGCCACCTGTACGGCCGCATCCGGCTTGGCCAGGCGGCGCGCCCGCAGGGCGATTTCCAGCAGCCTCGAGCGATCGAGCCCCCGCAGCACGCCCGCCAGCATCTCGGCGCTCATTTCGGCCTGGGGCATGAGCAGGGCTGCGTCCTGCTGGGCCAGAAACCGGGCATTGGCCGTCTGATGGTCATCGACGGCATGCGGAAACGGCACCATGAGACTCGCCACACCCGCAGCGGCCACCTCCGAAACGGTCATGGCCCCCGCGCGGCAGATCACGAGATCGGCCTGGGCATAGGCCTGGGCCATGTCGTCGATGAATCCAGTCACCTCGGCATCGATCCCGGCGTCCTGATAGGCCTGCCGCAAGGCATCGAGATGACGACGTCCGCTCTGATGCAGTACTGCAGGGCGTTCCTGCGGTGCAAGCAATGCAAGCGCTCGCGGCAGCACCGTATTCAGTGCCTGGGCGCCCAGGCTGCCGCCCACCACCAGCAGGCGCAAGGGCCCGCTGCGACCGGCATACCGGACTTGCGGATCAGCAAGGCCGAGGACATCCTCTCGCACCGGATTGCCGCACCACTGCCCACCGGGCAGCGCCCTGGGAAAGGCCACCATGACCCGACCTGCCAGCCGGGCGAGCAGCCGGTTGGTGAGCCCGGCCACCGAGTTTTGCTCATGCAGCACCAGCGGTGTGCCCGTGAGTGCAGCCATCAGCCCGCCTGGAAAGGCCACATAGCCGCCCATGCCCAGCACCACTGAGGGTTTCACTTCCCGCAAGGCG
>JBEELY010000279.1:0-2890 GCA_041167925.1 Pseudomonadota bacterium
GATCGGCGTGAGGTGCCTCTGGGCAGCCTGGTGTGGCTGGCCACGCGCGAACCGATGCGCAGTGCGCCGCTCGAACGCCTGATGCTCGCGCGGGACGTGGGTGGTGCCATCGTGGGCCCCACACGGGCGGACGTGTTCTGGGGCTTTGGCGAAGAGGCTGGTGACGTGGCCGGCCGCATGAAGGCCGAAGGCCGCATGTGGGTGCTGGTGCCGCGCTGAGCGCCGACCCGCCCCGGCCTGCCGGCCGAAGCGCCCCGAATCCTCAGCCTTCCTTGCCGTTTTCGTCGATCAGCTGCTTGAGGCGGGCCGCCGGTACGCCGCCGGTCTGGCGCTTGCCATTGGCAAAAATCAGGGTGGGCGTGGCAGTGACGCGCAGCTTGCGAGCCAGTTCGCTCACCTTGGTCACCGGGTTGTCGCAGCTGCCCTTGTTGTCGGGCACCTTGCCATTCAGCATCAGATCATTCCATGCCTTGGCCTTGTCGGAGGCACACCAGACCTGACGCGCTTTGACCTCGGAGTCGGAGGCGAGGATGGGCACTGTATAGGTGTAGATCGTGATGTCGGTGAGGTTGAGCAACTCACGACGCAGATTGCGGCAATGGCCGCAGTTGGCGTCTTCAAACACCGCCACCTTGCGGGTGCCTTTACCGATCACCTGCCGGATCGCAATGTTCAGGGGCAGGTCTTTAAAGTCGACCGCGCTGAGCGCCTCGATGCGCTCCTGGGTGAGATTGCGGTTGGTGCGCAGTTCGATCAGCTGCCCCTCCACCAGTGCATGCTGAGCCTTGTCGTCGACATACAGGATGTCTGTGCCGATGTTCACTTCCCAAAGACCGGCCACGGCCGAGCGGCGCACACCGTCGACCTTGTAGCGCCCCTGCAGCCAGGTTTCGATCGCAGCACGCACGGCGGCACCCCCGTCCGCGCCGGGTGCCGTGCTGGTGACGGTCGCAGTGCCTGAGGAGGTCGACGCGCCGGGCCCGGTGGACGTGACGGTTTGCGCCCCAGCCGGTGTCAAGAGAATCGACACCCCCAGAATCAAACTCAGAGCAAGGGCATGAAAGGTCGTCATGGGAGCGCGCATGGAGGGGCTTTGGAGTTGGATGAAACGCAAGGGATAAGGCGGGATCATCATCGCATGCTGCCCGCGCTACAGACTCAGGTGTGTGCGACGCTCTGCGGAGGAAGTCACGGGGCGCATCTTTTGCGCCTAGCGCACCGCCTGCGCGACCAGCTGGCGACGGGCCCAGCCCGATGCAGCCACAGCGCGCCAGCCGAGATCGCGCAACCTGCCGATGGGCTCGGGTACCGGCCCAAAGAGCCGATGCAGACCATCGATCAGGTCCTGGAGGGTATCAACCGCACCCCGACGGGCCCGCTCATAACGACGCCACAGCAAGGGATCGCCCCAGTCACGGATGGGTTCGCGAGATTGAACGACATGCAGCAGTTGCTGCACATCGCCAAGCCCCAGGTTCATGCCCTGCCCCGCCAGCGGATGCACGGCATGGGCTGCATCGCCGACCAGCACGAGCCGGTCGGAAATCAGCCGCGGCACCCGCACGCCGCGCAGGGGAAAAGACCGGACGGGGCCGATGGAAGTGAGCTCTCCCAGAGCGCCTTCGGTGACCTGGGTCACCCGCTCGGCCAGGGCCTGGGGCGACAGGATGAGCAGTTCTTCGGCAAGAGTCTGGGGCGCAGACCAGACAATGCTGATACGCCCTGGGACCGAACCCGCAGGGAGCGGCAGCAGGGCCAGAATGCCCAGCGCATCATCCATCCATTGCCAGGCGGTGTCGGCATGCGGCAGGCAGGTCTCAAAATTGGCGACCAGCGCGGTCTGTTGATAGTCCTTGAACTTGGGCTCGATGCCTGCCAGACCGCGCAGGGAAGAGTCCATGCCATCGGCCGCCACCACAAACCGGGCAGACAGCTGACCGCCTGATGCAAAATTCAACCGCGCCCTACCGCCTGGACCCGCGGCGGTCACTTCAAGGCCGCTGACCACCTCATCCACGCTCTGCACGGACGAGAAGCGCAAGGCGGATTCGAGTGTGCCCAGCAGGTTGCGGTTCTCAATGATCCAGGCCAGCGCAGGCACCCGGCCGCGATAGGCATCGAGATGCAGTTGCGGCGCAGCCATGCCGCTGCCTGCATGCACCCGCATGTCGTACACCGGGGCAATACGAGCAGCATCCAGCGCATCCCAGACGCGCAGTTGCTCGAGCAAGCCCCGGCTTGCCGGAGAGAGCGCAAAGACGCGTGGATCCCAGTCGGTTACGCCTAAGGAAGGGTGGGTCGGTGAGCTCGTGGAGGAGGTGGCCGGACCGACCCAGGCGACCCGCAGACCTGCCTGCGACAAGCCCAAGGCGGCGGCAGCGCCAATAGCGCCACGCCCGACTACGGCAACATCGACATGGCGCGGCCCGGCCGAGGCTGCGATCGTGAAAGGCAAATTCATGAGTGAATTATAGGGAAGCAGTTTGTACCGGCGGCTTGTCTGCAGTAGACTCGTGCCCTTTCCGATCTTGCAAGGTCGGAGCTGTCGCCAGACGGCATGGCCAAGTAGCTCAGTTGGTAGAGCAGCGGACTGAAAATCCGCGTGTCGGTGGTTCGATTCCGCCCTTGGCCACCAACCTCACCCTCACAGCAATTCTTCTGCGGCCAAGGCAGCGTTCAGCGCGCCCGAGCGCCCACCCTCGCCTGATCCAGTGTTTGCTGGACAGCCTGCGGAGTCACTGTCGGAAAACTTTACAGTTGCACGCTTTTGGCTCGGACCTCTCGCCGCGATTCAAGTAGAAATCTCTTTTGGATCAGCGCCTTAGAGAAAACGTGACTTAATCGGCATTTCTCTTGCTTAGTTACGTAGTGAAGCGACTCCTTCATACCG
>JBEELY010000365.1:0-3130 GCA_041167925.1 Pseudomonadota bacterium
GCGCCCGGGCGGTTCTCCACCACGCAGGGCTGGCCGAGCTTGGCGGTGATTTGCTCCGCAAAGAGTCGGCCGTAGGCATCGGTCAGTCCGCCCGGGGCAAAGCCCACGATGATCTTGATGGGGCGGTTGGGATAACCCGAGGCGCTCTGTGCCCGGACGGAAGGCGCGGCCGCCAGAGTGGCCGAGGCGCCGGCGGCGGCAAGCAGGGATCGACGCATTGAGTCGGTCATGGTGTGTCTCCGGTTGGAATTTTCTGGACGGCATGGGATGCACGTTGGGCGGAAGATAGCACCGAAGTTCAAGCCTGCAACCCCTGTCTTGCGTCTCATGCGGCTTTTTTTATACGGCGCGCATGGTGTCTTTTTTAGGCGTGCTGCGCAGCCTGTCTGGCGGGCAGGTTAAGGTTGCGGTTTACAGAGCCCCCGCCTCCTTCCTTTCTACTTCCTTTCGTCCCTTCTTCAGGAACTCTGCATGTCTCGTTATGAAGACCTCTGGCGCGAGCGCTATGGCGCCGCCAGCTCCCCTGTGAACTGCCCCCTGGACTCCGCCGTACCCGTGATGGAGCAAATGTTGGCGCATCGAACGGTGCGGGCCTATTTGCCCGATGCCGTGCCTCAGGATGCCCTGCACTGCATTGTGGCGGCGGCACAGTCGGCGGCCACCTCCTCCAACCTGCAGACCTGGTCGGTGGTCGCCGTGCGCGATCGTGAGCGCAAGGCGCGCCTGGCTGAATGCGCCGCAAATCAGGCGCACATCCATGAGGCCCCTCTGCTGCTGATCTGGCTTGCCGATCTCTCGCGCAGTGATCGCAATGCGCAACGCAGCGGCAGCCCGTCTGAGGCCAACCGCTATACCGAAATGTTCCTGGTCTCGGCCTTCGATGCTGTGTTGGCGGCGCAGAACGCCACGCTGGCCGCTGAAGCGCTGGGCTATGGCACGAGTTATATCGGCGCCATGCGCAATCACCCCGCGAAGGTGAGTGCCGAACTGAATCTGCCCAAACGGGTCTTTCCGATCTTTGGCCTCACGGTCGGGCGACCCGATCCGGCCCGCCCGGCGGGCATCAAGCCGCGCCTGCCCCTGGGCACGGTGCTGCATGAAGAAACCTACAGCCTGCCTGTTGGCGCCGAAGAGCAGGCGGTGGCGGCATATGACGAGGTCATGCTCGGCTTCCAGAAGGCGCAGGGCATGAAGCCCATGCCCTGGTCGACCCAGTCGGCCCAGCGGGTAGCAGGCGTTCAGGCGCTTTCGGGGCGCGACCGCCTGGTGTCGGAAATCCACGCTCAGGGCTTCGAACTCGAATAAGGCGATCTCGACGCCCACCGGCAGATCGCTCGCCCGGGAAGCGTAGGCTCCCGGGATGAGCGGATCTGCGGCTTACAACTGTGTCGGCGCGTAGTAAGGCCGCTCGCCCAGTGCATCGACCCTGGCCCAGAAGGCTGGACCGGTGGCCAGGCCGCGGGCGTCCTTGGGTGCACTGCGACGCCAGATGGCCCAGGACTCGGGATGCAGGGCACTCGCTCGAGCAAAGTGCGCTTCAGCCTGTGAAGCATCACCGATTTCGGCCAGATGCAGGCCGAGCGCGAAATGCGCCTGCGCCTGCGCCTCCGCTGGATCGATGGGGCGCAGCCGTTCACGCACCTCGGCCTCGCTGAGTGCGAAACGGCTGGCCGAGCCATGCAAAGCCCAGTCTTTGACCGCTGCCACATAGCGCTCCCGGGTCTGCACCCGCGCCTCCATGGCTGACTGCGGCAGCGTGAACTTCTCGCGGTCCATGGACCGGAAAGCGTCAGAGGCGCCCGCCGATTCAGGAGGACGCACCATGCGCCCGGACTCATCGATCCAGACGGACTGCGGCACATTCACAAAACCATAGAGGTCGGCCAGATGATGGTCGGCATCGATCAGGCAGGAATAGCGCGGCTGTCCTGCCTCCACCCAGGGCGAAGCCGCCTGAGCTTGATCCAGTGCTACGGCGATGACGGTGAATTGGCCTTCGACCGGGGTGCCTTTGAGGTCGTCGAGCAAGGCCTGCCACACGGACAGGTCAGTACGACAGCCTCACCAGGACGACCAGGTGACCAGCAGCCTGCGCTTGCCCTGGGTGTCTGACAGGCGGTGCGTGACCCCCTGCAGGTCGGGCAACTCAAAGTCGGGCGCCTGCAGGCTGGACAAGGCTGAGCTACGAGCCTGGGCGTCGGAACCAAAGACCCAGGCCTTGCTGTCCTGGTCGTGCACGACGGGTCGGCCCATGTGCTGCCATTGGGCGGCCAGATCGAGTCGATCGTCGCGGACCCATTCGGCACGGCGTGCTGGGGGTACCGGAAAGCACAGGTCGTCGCGGCACAGGCCTTCCGGTTTCCAGTCCCAGCCGGTGCTGGCCAGGATCTGGGACCGGTCGAGCCAGAGCTGCTCGCCACGGGCACAGTCATCAGGCAGGACAGTCTTGTGCTGCTCGTGCATCAGTAGAGTCATGGAACGAGGTCCCTTTGCGGTTGAAGCGCGGTTGAAGCCTTGAATGTCATTGATCTTACGCCGAGGGCGTTCGCAAGCCTTCGGCTCGTCGTCCTGACTTCACCGGCAGCACCAGTGCCCCGGCCAGGGTGAGAAATGCCATCACGCCATAGGCGCTGCCATAGCTCAGTGCGGAGCCCAAGAGGCCAAACACCAGCGGCCCCAGCACGAGGCCTGCGGTCATCACGACCATGACCGCGCCGGTGGCCGAGGCCACTTCCTGTGGGCCTGCCCGCCGGGCCACTTCGGCCAGAAACACGCCGTTCCAGCCTGCCACAGTGAGCCCGAAACAGGCGACCAGCGGATACAGCACGATCAAGGGCAGGCTCGGCCCCATCGTGCCCAGCAGCAGGCCACAGGCCGTCATGACCAGGCCGAGCATGCGCAGCAGCGCACTCGCACGCTCGGTTCGCGTGGCGACCCAGCCCCACAGAATGCGTCCCACCAATCCGCCGATCTGCGCTGCAGCCAGCAGCCGGCCGGCATCGACCAGCGACAGACCACGCTCGCGCACTGCCCAGGTCGAAAACCAGCTGCTCAGGCAGACCTGCGTGCCCGCAAAGGCCGCCGAGGCCAGCGCCAGACGGAGCAAATCGCGCGAGCGCACCATGCGCCT
>JBEELY010000376.1:0-3376 GCA_041167925.1 Pseudomonadota bacterium
TTCACGGTGGTGACCGCAAGGTCGAGATGCTGCTCGACCCGCTTGAGCAGGGCCGGCATGCCGCCTGCATAGAAGAAGTCTTCCATGAGGTAGGTGCTGCCGCTCGGGCGGATGTTGGCAATCACCGGCACGATGCGGCTAGCGGCATCAAAGTCTTCGAGCGTGACCGGGCAGCCTGCACGGCGCGACATGGCAATCACGTGAATGATGGCGTTGGTCGAGCAGCCCATGGCCATGGCAGCCACGATGCCGTTGAGGAAGTGCTGGCGCGTGAGCAGGCGCGAGGGGCTGAGTTGCTCCCAGACCATTTCGACCGCGCGACGCCCGCAGGCCGCGGCCATGCGCGGATGGTTGGCATCGGGGGCAGGAATGGCCGCCGCACCAGGCAGCGTGAGGCCGATGGCTTCGGTGATGCCCATCATGGTGGCGGCCGTGCCCATGGTCATGCAGGTGCCATGGCTGCGCGCAATGCCGGCCTCGACCTCCTGCCACTGGGCCTCGGTGATGTTGCCCGCGCGGCGTTCATCCCAGTATTTCCAGACATCCGAGCCCGAGCCGAGGATCTTGCCGTTCCAGTTGCCGCGCAGCATGGGCCCGGCGGGCAGGTAGATGCAGGGCAGGTTCATCGAAAAGGCGCCCATCAGCAGGCCGGGCGTGGTCTTGTCGCAGCCGCCCATCAGCACCGCACCATCCACCGGATGGCTGCGCAGCAGCTCCTCGGTTTCCATCGCCAGAAAGTTGCGATAGAGCATGGTGGTGGGCTTGACGATGGGCTCGGACAGGCTGATGGCGGGCAGCTCGACCGGAAATCCACCGGCCTGCAGCACACCGCGCTTCACGTCATCAACCCGCTGCTTGAAATGCGAGTGGCACTGATTGACATCGCTCCAGGTGTTCACGATGGCGATGACCGGCTTGCCCTTCCAGTCTTCGGGGCCGTAGCCCATCTGCATGAAGCGCGAGCGGTGGCCCATGGAACGCATGTCATCGGGGCCGAACCAGCGGGCGCTGCGAAGCTGGTCGGGGGAGAGGCGCTGGGATGCGGATGAGGAATCGCTCATGGGGCAGACCTGAAGGAAAACGAGGATCGGTAGATGGTACCGGTTGTGGCTCGGCCATAATTCGTCTGCAAACCCTACATCAGGAGACTCCATGAGCCAGAACGCTTCCGGCGACGCTCACTGCAGCGTCGAATGGCTGGACGATGGCGCGATCTTTCGCATCGAGCGCCCCACCAAGCTCAATGCCATCACCAAGCCGGTGCTGCTGGGCCTGACCGAATGCATCGACACGCTCGAGGCCCGCAAGCTGCCCTTACTGGTGATTGCCGGGCGCGGTGAGAAGGCCTTCTGCGCCGGCACCGACCTGGGCGAACTGCAGGGCCTGACCGATGAGCAGCGGGCAGCCAAGACCGTCATGGCCCGTGAACTGCTGGTGCGTCTGTCGCGCTCGCGTCTGATCAGTGTGGCGGCGCTCAACGGGCTCGCCTACGGCGGAGGCCTGGAGCTCGCCATGGCCTGCATGCTGCGCATTGCCTTGCCGCATGTCCGCGTCTCTCTGCCTGAGATCAAGCTGGGACTGCTGCCCGCCTATGCAGGAACCCAGTTTTTACCGGCCATCGTCGGCCCGGCTCGGGCCACCGAGCTCATGCTCACCGGCCGCCCGGTCGCCATGCCGGAAGCACAGGCCATCGGCCTGGTGCATCGCGTGGCCGAAGAAGGCACCGACATCGTTGCCGCTGCCACCGCCTTCGGTCGTGAGATCAGCGGCTTCAGCCCCAGTGCGGTGGCGGGCATCCGGGCCTGCATCGCAGCCTCTGGCGCCCAGGTCAGCGATGCGGGCCTGGCGGTCGAAGATCATTTCGTTCGCTCCGAATTTGGCAGCTACAACGCCAAGGAGGGTGTGGCTGCCTTTCTTGAAAAACGCAAACCGAATTTTCGTCGCGACTGAGCGTTCGTCATGACTGAGCGCTCGCCGTCATTGAGCGCACCTTCGCCACGACCGACGTGTCGCCTACATTGACTCTCATCGAGACCGAATGAACGCTGCCCATCCCGAGACCCGTCGCCTGCAGGACGCCTTCAAGCAGGGGCTGAACTTCGCCGACCAGGCCGACTTTGAAGATGCCCGTCGCGGCTTCATCGGCAGCATTGACGCGGGTGAGGTGCTCAATACCAAGGGCCAGGTGGTCTCGAGCATGCGCAAGCTCGACTTCATCGCTGGTGACGATGCACCCGACACGGTCAATCCCAGCCTGTGGCGTCTGGCGCGGCTGAACACCCACCACGGCCTGTTCGAGGTCACCGAGCGCACCTACCAGGTCCGGGGTCTGGACATTGCCAATGTGACCTTCGTGGAGGGCGATCATGGTGTCATCGTGATCGACCCGGCCACCTTCGTGGAATCTGCGGCCGCTGCGTTGGCGCTCTATCGCAAGCACCGCGGAGATCGGCCGGTCACGGCGCTCATCTACACCCACAGCCACAACGACCACTGCGGTGGCGCGCGCGGTGTGCTCGATGCAGCGCGGGTGGCCTCGGGCGAGGTGCCGGTCATTGCGCCTGCGGGCTTCATGGATGCGCTGGTGGGCGAGTCGGTGCTGGCCGGCGTGCCCATGATGCGTCGTGCGGGCTATCAGTTTGGCGGCCCGCTGCCCGCAGGCCCGCAGGGCTATGTCGACAGTGGCCTGGGCAAGGTGACCGGCACAGGGCGCATGGGACTGATTCCGCCCACACAACTCATTGCCGAGCGGCGCGAACGGCATGTGATCGATGGTGTGGAGATCATCTTTCAACTGACGCCGGGCTCAGAGGCACCGGCCGAGATGCACCTGTTCTTTCCGCAACTCAGGGCGCTGAACCTGGCTGAAAATGCCTGTCAGCTGATGCACAACCTGTGCCCGATCCGCGGCGCCAAGACCCGTGATGCCCTGGCCTGGAGCCAGTACCTGGACGAGGCCCTGGCCGACTACGTGCCGCATGTGGATGTGGTCTATGCCCAGCATCACTGGCCGGTCTGGGGCCAGGAGCGCGCCGCGACCTTCGTGGCCGATCAGCGCGACATGTACCGCTATCTGCATGACCAGACCATTCGTCTCATGAATCACGGCCTCACGCCACGCGAGATTGCCGCCGAACTCATGATGCCCAGTGCACTGTCGCAGCGCTGGCATACCCGAGGCTATTACGGCGCAGTGGCCCACAACGTGAATGCGATTTACGCGCATTACCTCGGGCCTTATGACGGCAACCCGGTCAATCTCAACCGCCACACCCCGGTGGAAGAAGGGCGCCGCTATGTTGACTACATGGGCGGGGCGGACGAGCTCGTCCGCAAGGCCCGCATCGATTACGAGAAAGGGGATTTTCGCTGGGTG
>JBEELY010000442.1:0-7087 GCA_041167925.1 Pseudomonadota bacterium
CCGATCGCCAGACCATCGAGGAAGAGCTCGGTGAGCCCGGTCCGGAGCGGATCTGGTACGTGGGTGATGCCTTTGCCCAAGGCTTCAGCCTGGAGGAGGTCCATCAGCTCACCCACATTGATCCCTGGTTCCTGGCGCAGATCCAGGAGATCGTGCAGCTCGAACTCGAGGTCGAAAAGCGCACCTTGGGCGACCTGGACGAACCGACCCTGCGCTTTCTCAAGCGCAAGGGTTTTTCCGATCGGAGGCTCGCTCATCTGCTCGATACCACCGAGCATGAGGTACGCAAACTCAGGCACCGTCTTGGGGTGCGCCCGGTGTTCAAGCGGGTCGATACCTGCGCGGCCGAATTCGCGACCAGTACGGCCTATCTGTACTCCACCTATGAGGACGAGTGCGAAGCCGAGCCGACCAACCGGCGCAAGATCATGGTGCTGGGCGGCGGGCCCAACCGCATCGGCCAGGGCATCGAGTTTGATTACTGCTGCGTGCATGCGGCCTTTGCACTGCGCGACCGGGGCTACGAGACCATCATGGTCAACTGCAACCCCGAGACGGTCTCCACCGACTACGACACCTCCGACCGCCTGTACTTCGAGCCGCTGACGCTCGAAGACGTGCTCGAGATCGTCGAGCGCGAAAAGCCGGTGGGCGTGATCGTTCAGTACGGCGGCCAGACCCCCCTCAAGTTGGCCAAGCCTCTGGAGGCGGCGGGCGTGCCCATCATTGGCACCAGCCCCGAATCCATCGACATTGCCGAAGACCGTGAGCGTTTCCAGAAGCTGCTGGTGAAGCTCGGCCTGCATCAGCCGCCTAACCGCACGGCGCGTACCGAGCCCGAGGCCCTGACCCTGGCCCAGGAGATCGGCTATCCGCTGGTGGTGCGCCCGAGCTATGTGCTGGGCGGCCGCGCCATGGAAATCGTGCATGAGCAGCGCGACCTCGAGCGTTATATGCGCGAGGCGGTCAAGGTGTCCAATGACAGCCCGGTGCTGCTCGACCGTTTCCTCAATGACGCCATCGAGGTCGATGTCGACTGCATCTGCGACGGCCAGCAGGTCCTCATCGGGGGCGTGATGGAGCACATCGAGCAGGCGGGCGTGCACTCGGGCGACTCGGCCTGTTCGTTGCCACCGTTTTCGCTGCCTGCAGATCTGGTCAATGAACTCAAGCGGCAGACCGAGGTGATGGCCCGTGCCCTCAAGGTGGTCGGCCTCATGAACGTCCAGTTCGCGATCCAGCGCACGGCCGAGGGCGAAAACAAGGTTTACGTGCTCGAGGTCAATCCCCGGGCCTCGCGCACCGTGCCCTTTGTCTCTAAGGCGACCGGCATTCAGCTGGCCAAGGTCGCTGCCATCACGATGGTGGGCGTGAGCCTGGCCGAGCAGGGCGTCACCCGCGAGATCGTGCCGCCCTTTTACTCGGTGAAGGAAGCTGTCTTTCCTTTTGTGAAGTTCCCGGGCGTCGATCCGATCCTTGGCCCCGAGATGAAATCCACCGGCGAGGTCATGGGCGTGGGTCGAAGCTTTGGCGAAGCCTTCGTCAAGTCGCAGCTTGGAGCAGGCGTGCGTCTGCCCACCGAGGGCGGGGTCTTCATTTCGGTCAAGGGCTCAGACAAGCCCCGGGCGGTGGATTGCGCGCGCGATCTGCATGCCATGGGCTTTCGACTGGTGGCCACACGGGGTACTGCTGCTGCGATCGCAGCTGCCGGCATCCCCGTGACCACCGTGCACAAGGTTCAAGAGGGTCGGCCCAATGTGGTCGACATGATGAAAAACGGCGAGATCTCCCTGGTCATCAACAGCGTCGAAGAAAAACGCAGTGCGATTGCCGACTCGCGGGCATTGCGGACCACGGCGCTGGGCCAGCGCGTGACCTACTACACCACCATCGCAGGCGCTCAGGCGGCCATCGAGGGCATGAAATCCATGCAGGGCCTCGAGGTTTATCCTTTGCAAGATCTGCATCGCAGCCTCACCGGAGTTGCTTCTTGAGCACCATTCCTATCACTGTCCGCGGCGCGCAGTTGCTCAAGGACGAACTACACCGTCTCAAGCATGTGGACCGTCCTGCGGTCATCATTGCGATTTCTGAGGCACGTGCTCAGGGCGATTTGTCCGAGAACGCGGAATACGACGCCGCCAAGGAAAAGCAGGGCTTCATCGAGGGGCGCATCCTCGAGATCGAATCCAAGCTGGCCTCGGCCCAGATCATCGACCCGTCTACCCTTAATGCAGAAGGCCGCATTGTGTTTGGTGCGACCGTCGATCTCGAGGATCTCGAGTCAGGAGAGTCGGTGACCTACCAGATCGTTGGCGACGACGAGGCCGACATCAAGGAAGGCCGGATCTCCATCTCGAGCCCGATTGCACGCGCCCTCATCGGAAAGTTCGAAGGCGATACCGCCGAGGTGAAGGCCCCTGGTGGTCTGCGCAGCTACGAGGTGCTTGAGGTGCGCTACCTCTGAGTGGGTGTGGCGGGGCTCAGCCCAGGGCTTACCCTCGCCCTGGGCCAAAGGCCTATCGGGAGCCCGCCTTGCGGGTCTTGGGCCGGGCCGTGGGATTGACCGCGCCTTTCGCGATCCGACTGGGTGCCTGACGGGCGCGCCCGACAGCCGGACGGGCCGCTTGTGCGCGGCCTACGCCGGGAGCACCTGCCCCCGAACGGGCGCCGCCTGAATTCGAACGTGACGCGCCCAGACCCGTGCCCGTGCGCGATGCCCCCGAGCCTGCCCGGCCTGTGCCGGCCCCAGTGCGCGGAGCCACCGCGCCTCCCCGGGGTGGTCGAGCGCTGCTGTATTCATTGGCATCGGTCGGGGTTTTGCGCGACTTGCGCGGCGTACCGACGGTTTTGCCCTCGGCTGCCTGGCGCTTGGTGGGCGCGGGCTTGCGTCGGCGCACCGGGGCTTGAGGCTTATTGGATTCGGGTTGTGGCCGCCAGAGCACGAGCAGCTTGCCGATCGACTGGACCGCAGCGCAGCCCAGCGTCTGGCAAAGCGACCGACCAATCTCTGCGCGCGCCTCCCGGTCATCACCGAACACCCGCACCTTGATCAGGCCGTGGGCCGTGAGTGCACGGTCGGTTTCGGTGATGTGGTTGGGCGTCAGTCCCGATTCGGAGATCAGCACGACCGGAGACAATCCGTGGGCCTGTGCGCGCAAGGCGCTGCGCTCGGCCGAGCTGAGTTCGGGGGCTGCCGGGGCAGAAGGCGTGAATGCGGCCGAAGGTTCGGCGTCGGTTGGCGTCATGTTCATGCGCTGATTTTTCGGCGCTTTTTCTTTTGATTCAGAGGATTGGCGACTGTATCACGGGGTTATCATCTGGCGTGATTCATCTCGATCGGGCCTGTCTGCCACGACCCGAAATCAGGACGTTTGAGGCGATGGCAAAGAACCGGTTCAGCAAGGCATGGATCCATGCCCATCTGAATGACCCCTATGTGAAGCAGGCCCAGCAGCGCGGCTATCGCTCGCGGGCGGCCTTCAAGCTGCTCGAAATCGATGAACGTGACCATCTCTTGCGCCGGGGCATGACGGTGGTCGATCTGGGCAGTGCGCCAGGAAGCTGGTCGCAGGTGATTCGGGAGCGCCTGGCCGGCCCTGGTGGCGTGGTCGATGGGCGTATCGTGGCCATTGACATCCTGCCCATGGAGCCTGTGGCCGGGGTGGACTTTCTTCTGGGCGATTTTCGGGATGACGCCGTGATGGCCGAGCTCGAGCGCCGGATCGCCCGTCCGGATGAAGATCCACGCTCCGTTCAGGTGGATCTTGTGGTTTCAGACATGGCCCCCAATCTATCAGGCGTGGGTCTCGCCGATGCCGCGCGCATGGGGCATCTGGCCGAGCTCGCCCTGGAGTTTTCCCAGGCGCATCTCAAGCCTGGCGGAGCGCTGCTGATCAAGTGCTTTCATGGCAGCGGCTACAGCCAGATCGTCGAGGCTTTCAAGCGGGTTTTTGTCACTGTGGCGCCCCGCAAGCCCAAGGCCTCGCGGGACGGCTCGGCCGAAACCTACCTGCTGGGCCGGGGGCTGAAGGTGACCGGTCGGGTGCAGGCGCAGGGCTGAAGTGCATCTGGTCCGCAGAAGCGTTTTTCCTGCGGTGTTTTCTCAATCCCGTTCGCGGGTTGGACGTAGAATCATGCGATGAGCCGGGAAGGCTGTTCGGGCATGGGCCCGGGCGCCGGCTTCGCAAGGGCAAGGAGTGCTCGCGTGAACAACATGTTTTCCAAGGCTGCAGTGTGGCTGGTGATCGGGCTGGTGCTCTTCACCGTCTTCAGGCAGTTCGACACCCGCCAGGTGCGTGGTGGCGATCTGAGCTACTCGCAGTTCATGGAGGAAGCCAAGGCCGGCCGCATTGAGAATGTCCTTGTCGATGGTCGCACCCTGCGCGCCAAGACCAAGGAGGGGCGTGCCATTACGGTCTACTCGCCCGGTTCCGGCGACATCTGGATGATTTCCGACCTGATGAAGTTCGGCGTTCAGGTGGCGGCCAAGCCCGAGGAAGAGCAGTCCCTGCTCATGAACATCTTCGTTTCCTGGTTCCCCATGCTGCTGCTGATCGGGGTGTGGGTCTTCTTCATGCGGCAGATGCAGGGCGGTGGTCGTGGCGGTGCGTTTTCTTTCGGCAAGAGCCGGGCCCGCATGCTCGATGAATCCAACAACGTCATCACCTTTGCTGATGTCGCGGGCTGCGATGAGGCCAAGGAAGAGGTCCGTGAACTGGTCGAATTCCTTCGGGATCCGTCCAAGTTCCAGAAGTTGGGTGGTCGCATTCCGCGTGGCGTGCTGATGGTCGGCTCGCCCGGTACCGGCAAGACCCTGCTCGCCAAGGCCATCGCCGGTGAGGCCAAGGTGCCTTTCTTCTCCATCTCCGGCTCCGACTTTGTCGAGATGTTCGTCGGCGTCGGTGCGGCGCGTGTGCGGGACATGTTCGAGCAGGCCAAGAAGCAGGCGCCTTGCATTCTGTTCATCGACGAGATCGATGCTGTGGGCCGCCAGCGTGGTGCGGGTCTGGGGGGTGGTAACGACGAGCGCGAGCAGACCCTCAACCAGCTGTTGGTCGAGATGGACGGCTTTGAGACCGGCCAGGGCATCATCGTGATTGCCGCCACCAACCGGCCCGATGTGCTCGACCCGGCCCTGCTGCGCCCGGGTCGATTCGACCGTCAGGTGGTCGTGCCTCTGCCCGACATCCGGGGCCGCGAGCAGATCCTGTCTGTGCACATGCGCAAGGTGCCGGTGGGTGCTGATGTACGCGCCGATGTCATTGCACGTGGCACGCCCGGCTTCTCGGGTGCCGACCTGGCCAATCTGGTCAATGAGGCCGCCCTCTTCGCCGCACGCCGTAGTGCCCGACTGGTCGAAATGATTGATTTCGAGCGGGCCAAAGACAAGATCATCATGGGCGCCGAGCGTCGTTCCATTGTCATGCCCGAAGAAGAGCGCCGCAACACGGCCTATCACGAGTCGGGCCATGCCATTGTGGCCAAGATGCTTCCCAAGACCGATCCGGTGCACAAGGTCACGATCATTCCGCGTGGCCGTGCTTTGGGCGTGACCATGCAGCTGCCCGAACAGGACCGCTACAGCATGGATCGCGATCGCATGCTCAACACCATCGCGGTGCTCTTTGGCGGTCGGATCGCCGAGGAGGTTTTCATGCACCAGATGACCACGGGCGCCTCCAACGACTTCGAGCGGGCCACCTCGATCGCCCGCGACATGGTCACCCGCTATGGCATGAGCGATGCGCTGGGCACCATGGTCTATGCCGAGAACGAGGGCGAGGTCTTCCTTGGTCGCTCGATCACCAAGACCACCAACATGTCCGAAGAGACCATGCGCAAGGTCGACTCCGAGATCCGTCGGATCATCGACGAGCAGTACGGGGTCGCACGCAAGATCATCGAGGACAACCGCGACAAGATGGAGGCCATGACCAAGGCCTTGCTCGAATGGGAAACCATTGACGCCGAGCAGATCGAAGACATCTGCAACGGTCGTGAGCCCCGTCCTCCGCGTGACTATTCAAAGCCAGGCGGCAATCCGCCGCCGTCCTCAACCCCTACGCCTGAGGTCGCACCGGCAGCGCCCGCCGCCCCTGCCGCTCAGTAATTCAGAGTTCCGGGGCCTACTGCCTCGTGTTGCGACAAGGTCGGGGTTGCCTGTGAGCCGCGTTCTGCACTGCGGCCGGTTCAGACTCACTCTGGACCGGCCCAGGCTGATGGGTATCCTCAACCTCACCCCCGACTCGTTCTCTGACGGGGGGCTTTGGCAGGATCCAGGCAGAGCGCTTGACCATGCCCGCCAGATGATCTCAGACGGCGCAGACCTCATCGATCTTGGGGCGGAGTCCACCCGGCCAGGCGCCCCCGAGGTGCCTGCAGCAGAAGAACTCAAGCGGCTGCGCCCCGTCCTTGAAATCCTTCTTGACTGCGGCGTACCCATCTCGGTCGATACCCGCAAGCCAGAGGTCATGCGCGAAGTGCTCGCCATGGGCGCAGATCTGCTCAACGACGTGTCTGGTTTTACCGATCCCGAGGCGGTCGATGCGGTGCGCGGCAGCCAGGCGGCCCTGTGCGTGATGCACATGCAGGGACAGCCTGGCACCATGCAGCAGGCGCCCCAATATGCCGATGTGCTCTCCGAGGTGGGCGGCTTTCTTGCTGCTCAGCAGACGCTGCTCGAATCCGCCGGCATCAGCCCCGATCGGATCGTGCTGGATCCAGGCATTGGATTCGGCAAGACCCTGGAGCACAACCTTCTGCTGCTGCGTCATCTTGAAGGCCTGCGAGTGGGCCAGGGCGCGCTCCTGGTTGGGCTGTCGCGCAAGTCCATGCTCCAGGCCCTCACGGGCCAGCCTGTGAGCGAGAGGCTGGCGGGCAGTCTTGGCGGTGCACTTGCCGCCCGCATGCGGGGCGCCGACCTGTTGCTCGTGCATGATGTGCGCGCCACCCGTGATGCCTTGCGGGTGTTCGATGCAATCTCACTGAGAGACCTTCCATGACCCGTCAATACTTCGGCACCGATGGCATCCGCGGCAAGGTGGGCGAGCCCCCCATCACTCCTGAATTCGTCATGAGGCTGGGC
>JBEELY010000455.1:0-4349 GCA_041167925.1 Pseudomonadota bacterium
TCTGATCACGGCGGGCGAGTACAAGGGCTTCATGGATCCCTTTTCTCCGATGAACGTAGCGCAGCGCTCGCATGCGCAGACCATGCTTGGTGTTGTCCATCAGCAGTTCATCGACGTGGTCAAGGCCGGACGTGGAGAACGACTTAAAAATGATCCCAACCTCTTTTCTGGGCTGATCTGGACGGGACAGACCAGTATCGAACTGGGTTTGGCCGATGCGCTTGGATCGGTCACTTCTGTGGCCAGGGATGTGATCAAGGCCGAGGACATCGTTAACTACACCCAGCGTGAAGGTCTGGCCGATCGCCTCGCTAAGCGGGTGGGCGTGGCCGCAGGCCAGACTCTGGCCCGTCTTTGGGCATCACCCGCTCAGGGCCTTAAGCTCCAGTAGCGCGTCAAGCGCACCCTGGTCTTGGCAGGCTCAGGCCGGACGGGCCTGAAAAAGAAACACGGTGGGTTGTCGCCCTGCGTCCGGCGGGCTTTTGCGCCAATCGCTCACGGTGCGGGTTGTGAGCAGCGGTGTGGGGCCGGTGAGCCCGCTGGCGATGCAAAGCAGCGTCTGTGGCGACAAGGTCTCCAGCAGACTGCTGATCATCGCGGCGTTGCGGTAAGGCGTTTCGATGAAGAGGACGGTTTCGTGCTCCTGCCGGCTGCGTCGTTCGAGGGCCTGAATTCGGGCTCGCCGCTCGGGAGGAGGGACAGGCAGATAGCCGTTGAAGCTGAAGCGCTGCCCTTCAAGCCCGCTGCCCATGAGAGCCAGCAGGAGGGCACTGGGGCCGATGATTGGCTCCACAATGACGCCGTGGGCGTGGGCCGCCCGTACCAGTTGGGCGCCAGGATCCGCAACGCCCGGAGCACCCGCTTCGGAGACCAGCATGGCATCGCGACCCGCCAGCAGAGGGGCCAGAAGTACTGAAATTGCGCTGGCGTGGGTGTGTTCGTTGAGTTCCACCACCTCGATCTGCTGCAGCGGGCGGCTCAGGGGCAGCTGCTTGAGAAAGGCCCGGGCGGTTCGCGCCTGCTCCGCGATCACATAATCGATCCGACCCAGACGATCGAGTTCGGTGGCAGGCAGGCAATCCGAAGCGTTTCGGCCTTCGGCGATGGGCGTCGGTACACACAAGAGGCGGGCAGGCAGTGGGCGCTCTCCTGTCGCTTGCTCCTGCGTTGGGCGCTCAATCGCCGGCGGCTTGAGCATCGGGCCTTGAGGCTTATGCATCTGGCTTTGGATCAGGGCAGCGCGAGGCCACGTTCGCGCAGCAGGGCACAGAGCCGGATCAGCGGCAAGCCGATCAGGGCGGTGGGGTCGCTGCCGTTCTGGCTTTCCAGCAGACTCACCCCAAGTCCTTCGGACTTCGCCGCGCCGGCACAGTCATAAGGCTGTTCAGCGCGCAGATAGCGTTCGATTTCCTCGTCGTGCAGCGTACGGAACCGCACGAAGGTTGGCACGCATTCCACCAGAGGGGGCTGGCCGCTCAGCCACAGGCAAAGACCAGTATGGAAGGTGAGGGTACGGCCCGAGGCGGCGCGCAATTGCATCGTAGCGCGTTCATGACTACCTGGTTTGCCGATGATCTGGCTGCCATCGATCGTGGCGGTCTGGTCGGAGCCGATGACCAAGGCATCAGGATGCCGCTCGCCGATGATCTGGGCCTTTTCCAGAGCAAGGCGACGCGCCACGGCTTCGGCGCTTTCACCCGGATGCGGGCGCTCATCGATCTCGGGCGCGATGCTTTCGAAGGGCAATGCAAGCCGTTGAAGCAACTCGCGACGGTAGCGGGAACTGGAGGCAAGGATCAGGCGGGTCATGGCGATTGCCCGCTCTCGGCGGAACGGGTCATGGGACAATGGGCATCATACGCTGCGCCTTGTGCAGTACCCACTCCCTGCGATAGCCATGTCTTCAGCGCTTCCCGGACCGATCGACATCCATGCCCTGACCCAGGCCAAAGGCAGGATTGAAGGCGAATGCTCAACCCAGGAGTTGCCTCGCCTTGTCGAGACCACCACGGGTGAGCCTACTTTTATTTACTGGGCTTTCGAGGGGGACAGTCTCCTACGCGCTGATGGCAGCCGCGAGGCCAGAGCCGAATTCACGCTACAGGGCAAGGTGGTGTTGTCCTGCGTCCGATGCCTTCAGCCCCTCGCATGCCAGCTGGACGAGCATCGCCCCTTGCGGTTTGTGCGTACGGAAGAGCAGGCGGCCTCTGAAGACGCAGAGGATGAGGCCTTCGACGTTCTGGTTGCATCGCGCAGTTTCGATCTGGCCGGGCTGATCGAAGACGAACTCCTGCTTGCCCTGCCCAGTGCGCCCCGTCATGCGGATTGCAACCTGCCTGCCGAGATTCAGGTCAGTCCTTCATGGGCACAGGGCCTGGGCAGTCTGCGTTCTCAGGTGGGTGACGAAAAGGTTGGCGCAAAAGATTGATTGTCCGGCTATAATCGGCGATTAACCTTTTACATCCGGTGACCAGAGATGGCCGTCCAGCAAAACAAGAAGTCGCCCTCCAAGCGGGGCATGCACCGTTCGCATGATTTTCTGTCCGCTCCTCCTCTGGCCGTCGAGCCGAGCACGGGTGAGGCGCATCTGCGTCATCATGTGAGCCCCAACGGCTTTTATCGCGGTCGCAAGGTCATCAAGACCAAAAACGACGAGTAAGTCTGTGTCGGGTGGAAGCTCCCGGTGCCTCGCGCCGGGACGATCATGACGGTTAGGCTAGCCATTGACTGCATGGGCGGGGATCACGGCCTTTCGGTCACCATCCCCGCTTCCGTTAGTTTTTCTCGCGCTCATCCAGACGTCCACCTTGTGCTCGTCGGTCGCGAGCTTGAGGTCAAGAGCGCGTTGGCGAGCGTTCCAGACTACGCCTCACTCCAGCACAGAATCACGCTGGTTCATGCCACCGAGGTGGTGGCCATGGACGATCCCGTGGCCCAAGCGCTGCGATCCCGGCGAGATTCCTCCATGCGCGTGGCGATCGAGCAGGTCCGGGATGGTGTCGCCGATGCCTGCATTAGCGCAGGGAATACCGGCGCCCTGATGGCGATCTCCCGATTTGTTCTCAAGATGCTCGATGGGATCGAGCGGCCTGCGATTGCTGCGCCCCTGCCGAACCGGGCAGGCGGGCAAACCATGGTTCTTGACCTCGGGGCCAATGTGGATTGCGAGCCCGCGCACCTGTTGCAGTTCGGCATCATGGGCGCAGCCCTTGTCAGTGCGCTCGAGCTTTCCGCTGCCCAAGGCGATCCTGGCTTGCCTGAGTTGACTGGGGGTGCAGCAGCGATCACTGGGCATGCACCCCGGGTGGGCCTGCTCAATATCGGCGAGGAAGTCATCAAGGGTAACGAGGTGGTCAAACAGGCTGCCGAGTTGTTGCGTGCCAGCGGCCTCAATTTCATTGGCAATGTCGAAGGCAACGATATCTTCGCTGGCGTGGCTGATGTGGTTGTGTGTGACGGCTTTGTGGGCAATGTGGCACTGAAAACCTCAGAGGGCCTGGCACAGATGCTGTCGCAGATCATCCGCGAAGAGTTCACGCGCGGGTTCCTGTCCAAATGTGCCGCAGCACTGGCCATGCCGGTGCTCAAGCGCATTCGTCACCGTGTCGATCACCGGCGCTACAACGGTGCCAGTCTGGTGGGTTTGCGTGGCATCGTCATCAAGAGCCACGGTTCATCCGACGCATTCGGCTTCGAGCAGGCCATCCGTCGCGGGTATGATGCGGCTCGCAATGGCCTGGTCCGACGGATCACCGAGGCACTGCCGCCGGTCGCAAAGCCGCCCCCCTCGATCTGACCTTTCCCGTCCACACGCGACCCGACCTCACGCCCCGACCGAACATTCGGAGACCTCCTCCCCGCCATGTCGTCCGTGCCCGCTACCTCCCCCGTGTTTTCCCGCCTTATCGGCACCGGCAGCGCACTGCCAGAACGATGCGTCAGCAATGCTGAACTGGTGACCGAGCTTGCGGCACGTGGGATCGAGTCTTCAGATGACTGGATTGTCGAGCGCACCGGAATTCGTCAGCGCTATCTCGCCCAGGCCGATGAGACCAGTTCGACGCTGGGTGCCCGGGCGGCGCAGCAAGCCATGAAAGCGGCAGGCGTTGTCGCCAGCGAGATCGACCTGATCATCGTGGCGACCTCAACCCCGGACATGATCTTTCCGAGTACCGCCTGCTTTGTGCAGAAGGCGCTCGGCGTGGCAGGGTGCCCGGCTTTTGATGTCCAGGCGGTGTGTTCAGGCTTTGCCTACGCGGTCTCGATTGCCGACGCCATGATCAAGGCCGGGGCCGTGCGCACGGCGCTCGTCATCGGCGCCGAAGTGTTTTCGCGCATTCTCGACTGGA
>JBEELY010000028.1:0-3995 GCA_041167925.1 Pseudomonadota bacterium
ACATCCGATCAGCGCGGCATTGCCCGCAAAGCAATAGCCCGAGACCACACCCACGATGGGCACCAGACCCGAAAGCCTCGCGAACTGCGCGAAGGTCGGGCCATCGAGACCGGTCAGGCCCAGCCCCTCGGTATCGCCTGGTCGACCACCGCCACCCTCGCCATAGAGCACCAGCGGGATGCGCCAGCGCTGCGCGAGCTGCAGCATGCGGTCCTGCTTCTTGTGGTTCATGTGGCCTTGTGTGCCGGCCAGTACGGTGTAGTCGTAGATGATGCCCAGCGCACGCGAGGCCTCGGGGCCAAAGTGTTCGGCATTGATGGTGCCGGTGCCGGCGATCACGCCATCGGCCGGCGTGTTCTCGATCAGGTCCTGGATGCTGCGACGCGCCCTCTGGGCAGCAAAGGACAGCGACCCGTATTCGGTAAAGCTGCTCTCATCAAAGAGCTGCGCAATATTCTCGCGCGCGGTGCGCTGGCCGGTGGCGCGACGGCGGGCCACCGCCTTGGGACGGTTTGCGTCCCACAGAAAGGCCTCGCGGGCCTGCAGGTCAGCCAGGTCTGGTCGGATGTGATCGAGATCCAGCGCAACGCGTTCGACCTGCGCACCATCCTCACCTTCCACAGGCTCAATGAAGGCAATCGCTTCGCCCTCCATCAGCGTGACGCCCGGCGCGCAGCAAATCGCGCGCACGATCCCCGATTGCGGTGCAGCCACCAGATGCTCCATCTTCATGGCCTCAAGCACCGCGATCGACTCGCCCGCACGCACGCGCTCGCCGATCGCTATCGACAGGCTCACCACGGTGCCCTGGAGGGGCGAGGCCACCGGCTCGCTGCCCTCGGGGCCTGTGGCTGGCGCGGCCTGCGCGCCTAATCCACCGCTTGCGCCCGTGGCGCCAGACAAACCAGACGATGTGTTTGATGCCCCGGTCCGGCCTGCTACAGCCGATGCGGCCGAGCCGCCGGGGATCGCGGCATGCAGGCGCGGCGCCTGGGCCCGCGACTGCGCCCGCACCAACTCGCCCACATGACTGTCGATGAAGCGCGTGGTGATGCGTGCCGCCGAAAAATCAGGATGGGCCAGCAGGGCTTCCAGGAAAGGGGTGTTGGTGGCCACCCCCTCGATATGCAGTTCGCGCAGGGCACGCTGCGCCTTGGCCAGCGCATCGGCAAACCGGGGCGATGCGCTATGCACGATGAGCTTGGCGAGCAACGAATCGAAGGCCGCGCTGGTGCGGTAGCCTGCATAGCCGAAGCTGTCCACCCGGATGCCGGGGCCGCTAGGCGGCGCAAAGACCGAGATCACGCCACCACTGGGCCGGGTATGGCCCAGCTCGTCCAGCGTTTCCATGTTGATGCGCATCTGCAGCGCATGGCCGCGCGGCACAGGAATCTCGCTCTGGGTCAGCCCGAGGGATGCCAGCGTGGCACCTGCGGCCACCTGCAGCTGGGCCTGCACCAGATCGACACCCAGCACGGCCTCGGTGACGGTGTGCTCAACCTGCAGGCGCGGATTGGCTTCGATGAAGACGAAGGCGCCCTCGCTGGCCGGATCAACCGCGTCGTCGACCAGGAACTCGAAGGTGCCGAGATTGCAGTAGCCCGCCGCCCGCGCCATCCGCACGGCGGCCTGCAGGATGCGCTCGCGCAGGCCGGCATCCAGCCGGGGGCTGGGCGCGATCTCGACGATTTTCTGATGGCGCCGCTGGGCCGAGCATTCACGCTCCCACAGATGCACCACCTCGCCCTGCGCATCGGCAAGCACCTGCACTTCAATATGCCGGGCCTGCGCGATCAGCCGCTCGACATAGACCTCGTCGCGTCCAAAGGCGGCCAGCGCCTCGGAACGGCAGCGGGCATGGGCTTCTTCAAGCTCTTCTGCGCGATGCACCGCGCGCATGCCGCGCCCGCCGCCACCGGCCACCGCCTTGATCATCAGCGCACCGCCCGGGCCAAGCTGGTCCAGGAAGGCTCGCGCACCGGCCACGTCCACCGGGCCGTCGCTACCGGCAATCAGGGGCACGCCACATTGCGCCGCCAGGGCCTTGGCGAGCACCTTGTCGCCAAAGGTCTGCAGGGCCTGCACGCCCGGCCCCACAAAGGTGATGCCGGCCTCTGCGCAGGCCTGGGCAAGGGCCGGGTTTTCGCTTAAAAAACCGTAGCCGGGATGCAGCGCGTCGCAGCCGGTCTGACGGGCCGCTGCAATCACCTCGCTGATGGCGAGATAGGCCCGCGCCCCTGAGCCCGGCAGCGCCACCGCCTCATCGGCCTGACGCACATGCAGCGAAGCGGCATCGTCGGTCGAGTACACGGCCACGGTCGGGATACCCAGCTCGGCCGCGGCCCGGGCAATACGGATGGCGATCTCGCCGCGGTTGGCGATGAGCAGTTTGCGAAAAGGCATGAGGGCGTCTCCGATGGCAAGCGGCGCTCTGGCGGCGCATACTGATCGAGCATAACCGCTGCGCCCTGCAAACGCTGCGCTTTCACCGGCAGATCAATTTCAGGATCCCGATCCACGAGGAGACCATGGCTGCACGCACTCACCGCTCCCCCGTGAGCTACATCGACCGCACGCGCGAGTACTACGCGGCGCTCGGTTATCCCAGGCCCTATGCTTGGGCTCACCACGACGACGCGCCCTTTGCGGCGCTCCCAAAGCCGCTCTCCGACTGCCGCGTGGCGCTGGTCACCACGGCCAGCCCCTGGCAGGACGATCCGGCCAAAAAGCTCAAGCCCTTTGAGCGCCATGGCGTATGGGCAGGCGATGCCGCGCATCCGCCTGAGCGGCTCTTTACCGACAACCTGGCCTGGGACAAGGAGAGCACGCACACCAACGATGTCGCGTCTTTCCTGCCGCTGCAACATCTCAAGGCCGCAGCCGAGGCTGGGCGCATCGGAAGTGTGAGCGCCCGCTACTACGGCGTGCCCACCGAGTACTCACAGGGTCGCACCGAACGCGAAGACGCACCGGCCATTCTCGCGATGTGTCGCGAGGATCAGGTCGATGCGGTCGTGCTGGTGGCGCTCTGACCCGTCTGTCACCAGACCGTGAGTCTGGTCAGTCGGTATCTTGAGGCCAAGGGCATTCCGACCGTGGTGATCGGTTCAGCCCGCGACATCGTGGAAGAGTGCGGTGTGGCGCGCTTCATCTTCAATGACTTTCCGCTGGGCAACCCGGTGGGCAAGGCTTACGACATGGCCATGCAGCGGGCCACCCTGGGCCATGCCCTGGACCTGCTCGAGTCAGCGCGGCTGCCGCGCACCACGGTCCAAACGCCCTTTCGCTGGAGCGATGACGAGGCCTGGCGGGCGGTGTATGCGCGGGTGGATGACAGCAACCGCGAGGCCCTGAAGGCCGAGGGGGAGGCTCGGCGCGCCAGTCAGGCGGCGATCAAGGGGTAGAGCAATCGGCACCCGAGTCTTCAAGAGCGGCAATTCCATTGCCGTGCGCATTCCCAGCGAGCTTGCCTTCCTTGAGCCTGCGACCGATGTCGAAATCGAGCGGGTGGGCGACTCCCTGGTCTTGCGTCCCGTGGCCCACAAGACGCTGGCCGATCTGCCTGCAATCCTTTCGGCCTTCAGTCCTGACTTCATGGCCCAGGGGCGTGACAGGATCAGCATCACGCGATCAGAAGGACTCCCCCTGATGATCTACATGCTGGACACGAATATCTGCATCTATTTGATACGCACGCATCCGCCACAGGTCCTGGGCCGCCTGAGCAAGCTTCGGCAAGGCCAGGCCCTGTTGTCCGTGGTCACCTACGCCGAGTTGCGTGCAAGGCTGGAGATGCAGTCACGCCATCGGCAACAGGATGAAGAGGTCTTGTCGCTGCTGATAGATCGCATTCCGGCATGCCCTTCACCCGACTCGAAGCCGACTTCAAGGACTACCCCGGTCTTCAGATCGAAAACTGGGCCTAGCGCTTCATCGTCGGATCCAGCGCCACTCGCATGGACTCGCCCAGGGTATTGAAGGCGAGTGCGGTGAGC
>JBEELY010000034.1:0-2603 GCA_041167925.1 Pseudomonadota bacterium
ACCCAGGATCTGCACCACATCGTCGGTGGCACGTTCGGCACACCAGCGTCCCATGCGCTCGCTGATGATCTCGGCATGCGCGCCACGGTCATCGTCGGTGGCAAAGCGCGGGTCGGTGAGCCACTCGGGCTCGCCCATGAGCTTGGCCCAGCGCTTGTAAAGCGGATTGCCGGTGACCGCCACCAGCACCCAGCCATCGCGGGTCTTGTAGATGTCCGAGGGCGCAGCGGTCTGGCCGCGATTGCCCGTGGGGACACGGTTGGGTGCCACCACGGCCTGTTCGATCAACGAGGCATTGTTGATGGTGAGGGCCGTGGCCAGAAGCGCGCCGGTCACGATCTGGCCCTTGCCAGTCTGCTGCCTTTCCATGAGCGCGGCCATGGTGCCAAAGGCGCAGTGCAGCGCGGTGCCGAAATCCACATAGGGCGCCGAGGCGCGATAGGGCTGATCCAGCGTACCGGTCATGTAGGTGGCGCCACACATGA
Source organism: Pseudomonadota bacterium (assembly GCA_041167925.1). GTDB lineage: Bacteria > Pseudomonadota > Gammaproteobacteria > Burkholderiales > Burkholderiaceae_E > UBA4615. The sequence continues at coordinate 486 of JBEELY010000034.1, forward strand.
CCTGGCCGATGCCATCGAATCCCACATTGGCACTCATCGGACCGACCGGGCCGAAGGCGGTGTTGGTCACGAAGATGATGTCCTTGCGATAGCCGCACAGGGTGTCGTAATCAAGGCCCATGGACTTGAGGGTGGCTGCCGGCAGATTGGCGATGACCACATCGGCACTGCGCACCAGACGGGCCACCACCTCGCGGCCTTCGGGCGAGGCGGGGTCGAGGGTGACCGAGCGCTTGTTGCGGTTCATCTGCAAAAACAGTGCACCTACGCCACCGCCCACCTGGGCCGGAAAGCGGTCTTCGCTGCCATCGCGTTTTTCGATACGAATCACATCCGCACCGTATTCGGCCAGCAGGGCACCGCAGTAGGGGCCGGCAATGTAGCGGCCAAAGTCGATGACGCGAACACCTTTGAGAACGGCGGACATGGGAACAAGGCTCCTTCAGGACGGGGTGGATTCGGTAGGCGCGACCAGATTGCGCGAGGGCGTGGGCGAATAGCTGACCACACCGCTCTGCAGCAATCGGGCAAAACCCTCGGCATTCACCGAGGCGTGGGTCGCGAGCACGGTCTGAGAATGTTCGCCCAGCAGCGGTGCCGGGCTGCGATTGCCCAAGCGCTGGCCCTGCTGCACGATGGCCAGGCCGAGCTGGCGCTGGGGGCCCGAGACCTCGCGTACCAGGTCAATGTAAAAGCCGGTCTGAGCGAAGTGCTCGAGGTCGGGCAGTGCTTGAGCTTTGAGGAGCGGTGCGGCCGCGATGCCGGCCTGCTGCAGATGCCCCGCGGCTTCATCCGCATCCCGGTCGGCTGCCCAGGCGGCAATGGCCCGTTCGAGATCGGCGCATCGCTCGCGCCGGCCGGATGCGGTGCATAGCGTGGTGTCATTTAACCATTGCGGCTGTTCAAGCAGGCGGGCCAGAGCCAGGAAGGCGGCGTCATCCTGAACCGAGACGGCCAGCCATTGATCCTGGCCCCGCGCGGCAAAGATGCCATGCGGCGCAAACACCGGATGCCGGTTGCCCCAGCGCAGGCTGCAGGACGGGTCACGCTGGTAGGCCAACAGCGAGGGTGCAGTGAACTGCAACATGGCTTCGACCATGCTGACATTGGCATATTGGCCTGAGCCTCCCCGAGCCCGATGAAACAGCGCGGTGAGGGCTGCGGCACAGCCAAAGAGCCCGCCGATCGGGTCACCATAGGCCAGATGCGCCATGGTGGGTGGGTCTTGAGGCTGTCCAGTGAAGCACGGCACGCCTGCGCCCTGCTCGAGCGTGGAGCCATAAGCGCGGGTATCTGACCAGGCATTGCCCGTGCCGAAGGCCGACATCGACACCATGACGGCCCGCGGATTGCTGGCGCGGACCACGTCTTCGCCCAGGCCAAGCTTGGCCATGACGCCCGAGGCCTGGTTCTCGATCACGACATCCGCGCCTCGAATGAGTTCGAGCGCAAGCGCCTGGCCCTCGTCGCGGGTCAGGTCCAGGCTCACGCCCTGCTTGCCGCGGTTCAGACCACAAAAAGTCTTGGCGTTTTCATGGCCCTTGTCCCGAATGTATTCCGGTGTCCAGTTCACGCCGCGCCACCAGTCGGGATAGCGCGCTGCTTCGATCTTGAGCACGGTTGCGCCCAGATCACCCAGCAAACGTGCGGCCAGCGGGCCAGCCCAGCCCATGGTGAAGTCGACCACCTTCAGGCCCTGCAAGGGGCCGGCATCGGCAGGGGCCGGGGTGAGGGCAGCGCGGGTTTGTGCAGCTTTTGCTGTCGACGCTGGATCGAAAGCGGTATGACGCGGTGCGGCCGGGATGCTCGCTGCACGGGTCGCGGGCGTTTGAGCCTGGGCGATTGAAGGCGGCGCCGCTTGCGCCTCTGGGGATTCAAGGCGGTCTGCCATTGGCGAGCCCTGCAGCGCGAGCGGGGTGCGGGGCACCAGCAGGGACCGGTCATCCAGCTTCAGAGTCGCAAGCGAGCCGCGTTCACGAAACACTGGATGTTCGAGGATGCCGGCGGCATCGGGCACGACCACGATGGGCACACGATGGGCACGGCCGATCGCGCCCCATTCGGCCGCGGTGCGCGTGGCCAGTACGCGCACCAAAGCCGCCTCGACTTCGTCTTGCC
>JBEELY010000070.1:0-3470 GCA_041167925.1 Pseudomonadota bacterium
TACCGCGCCAACCTTGAGTGTCCGCAAGACATCGAGGGTGCCAAGGCCCTTTTGGCCGAGGCCGGTTATCCTGATGGGATCGACATTGAGTTGTTCACATCGGACGTCTCGCCCGGCATGGTGCGCTTTGCCGAAGTCTATCAGGCTCAGGTCGCCCCGGCTGGAATTCGCGTCAAGGTCAACCTTGCTCCATCGGACGGCTATTGGGATGATGTCTGGTTGAAGGAACCTGCCTTCGTCACCGCTTGGGATGGTCGGCCTGCGGACCAGTTCCTGAACGAAATCTTCCGCACCGGCGCAGGCAACAATGAAAGCTTCTATAGTGACCCCGCCTTTGATGCGCTGCTGGATAAGGCACGCTCGACGGTCGATGTCGAGGCTGCGCGTGCCCTTTACGTCCAGGCCCAGCAAATGCAGTTCGAGGATGGGGGCACGTCGATCCCCTTCCTGAAGAACAGTCGCCGCGTGCTGAGTGGCAAGGTTACCGGGATCCTGCCGAAGCCCGAGGAGTTCATCCGCTGGCATCTGGTCGACCTGACCGAGTGATCTGATGCTGGGTCTGATCCTGCGCAGGCTAGCTGCGGGCTGGATCACCGTTGTTATCGTGGCGGTGGTGGTGTTTGTAGGCGTCGAAGTGATGCCCGGGGATGCCTGCACCGCGATGCTTGGCCGCGATGCCGCGCGGGATGAGGTGCTGGAAAACTGCCGCGACCGGATGGGCCTAAACCGCCCGCCGGTCGAACGGTTTAGTGCCTGGGCGGGCGATCTTGCGCAGTTCGATCTGGGTGTGTCGATGAAGCGCGAGCGTCCGATCGCGGACATCATCGGTCCCCGCCTGCGAAATACGTTGATCCTCGCTGTTGCAGCCGCCCTGGCCGGTGTGCCTCTGGCCATTGGTCTGGGCGTGGTGGTCGCGCTGCGTCGTGAGCGCCCGTTTGACATAATCGTGTCGACCACCGCCCTTGTGGCGATGACGATGCCGGAATTCGTCGTAGCGGCCCTTTTGATCCTTATTTTTGCCATCTGGCTCGGCTGGAGCTCCGGAGTAGTGACTGCGGCCTATGATGCACCTGCACTGGCTCTCTTGTTCGCCACGCCCTTGCCTGCTGTCACGCTGGCACTTGTCTACATGGCGCATATTCTGCGCATGGTCCGCTCGTCGGTGATTGATACGGCGGGTGCGGATTACATCCTGATGGCTCGAATGAAAGGTGTGCCCGAACGGCAGATAGTTCGGCGCCATCTGTTGCCCAATGCGATCCTGCCGACGATCCCAGTGATCGGCCTTACGCTCGCCTGGCTCTTGTCGGGCGTGGTGATCGTGGAAAGTGCGTTCAACTATCCCGGCCTCGGACGGCTGGCTGTCAATGCGGTGGCGGACCGCGACTTGCCGCTGGTTCAAGCCATCACCCTGATCTTCGGGCTGATCTATGTCGGCATGACGCTGACCGCCGATCTTCTGGCGATGGCGCTGAACCCCCGACTGCGGACCAGACGGCTATGAGCAGCACATCCGTTCTGCGCTCTGTCCTGTCGCAACCCTCTGGTGCCATTGGCGTAACTTTGGTTGTGGGCCATGTGATGCTGGCCTTGCTGTCGCCAATTTTGCTGCCGCACGATCCACTTGCACAAAGTACCGACCTGATCCTGCAGGCGCCCAGCCTGTCCCAACCCTTCGGCACCGACCGGCTGGGGCGAGATATCTTATCGCGAGCCATGTTGGGCGGGCGTGAGGCGATGCTTGTTGCCACACTTGCCACGCTTATCGCCTTAGTCTGGGGCACGGTGGTGGGGCTGTTTCTGGCGTTGATCGGCGGGTGGATCGATACCTATGTGATGCGGATTGTCGATGCCCTCAGTTCGATCCCCGGAATTCTCATCGTGATGATCTTTGTTGCCGCTTTGGGTGTCGGGGCGGCGGCGCTTATCCCAATCCTTGGCTATTCCTATGGTCTTTCAGTGATTTACATCGCGCGTGCTGCGGCGCTTGATTTCGTTGCCCGCGATTTCGTACTGGCAGCTCAAGCCCGCGGCGAGGCTCGCTCAAGGATCCTGATCCGCGAAATCCTACCGAATGTGCGCGACACCCTAGCCGTGCAGGGTGCCATGCAATGGTCATGGTTGATGCTGGGCATCACGTCGCTGTCATTTCTGGGTCTGGGCGTCGCACCCCCAACGCCCGATTGGGGTCTGATGATTGCGGATGCGCGCGGCGTGATGCCAACTGCACCCTGGGCAGTACTCTGGCCGATGGCGATGCTGTCTACCCTAATCGTTGGCGTGAACCTTGCAGCAGATGCATTTGCCAAGGCCCTGGGTGTGGACCGGCAATTGCGGACAGTGGCCGCATGACACTTCTCAGGGTTCAGGACCTGACGATTTCCCGTACAGGAAGCGATGCGCACATCGTCCGCTCAGCCAACTTTTCCCTCGAGTCCGGGCAAACCCTTGGTATCGCAGGAGAATCTGGCTGCGGCAAGAGCACACTTCTGCTCGCGCTCATCGGTGTGGTCAAGCAGGGGCTGTCGTTGACCGGCGGACAGGTCCACGTGATGGGTCAAGATCTTCGACTGATCGCACCCGAAGAAATGCGGCGTTTGCGTGGGCAGTCGGTTGCAATGGTACCGCAAAGTGCTGCAATGGCCTTAACACCCACCATGCGGGTTGGGGCCCAACTGGCCGAGGCGATGGCGGTGCATGACGCCATACCACCGGATGCTATCGCAGCCCACACGACCAAACTTTTCGCGCGGGTACGTCTGCCAGAGCCCGACCAGATTGGCGCACGTTATCCGCACGAATTGTCAGGTGGGCAAATGCAACGGGTGGCTATTGCGATGGCGCTCGCGTGCGGGCCGAAACTCTTGCTGCTCGACGAACCCACGACGGGCCTCGATGTCACCACTCAGGCTGGAATTCTGGACTTATTGGACGAACTGCGACGCGAGACCGGGATGGCGATGGTCTGCGTCAGCCACGATATTGGCGTTCTGGCCCGACTGACCGCCCGGGTGGCAGTAATGTATGGTGGCCGCATCGTTGAAGATCGACTTACAGCCGACCTGTTGACGAAGCCAGCCCATCCTTATGCCCGGGCGCTTATGGCCTCGGTACCGCGGATCGAAAGCCCCGGACTGCCGCCATCGATCCACGGCAGCCCACCGCCACCAGGGGAGACAGGTCGAGGCTGCGCCTTCGCCCCCCGTTGTAGCCGCGCCCATGCTGCCTGCGAAGAGGAGCCCGCATTGTTGCCCCTGAAAGAGGGTGGCCGCATCGCCTGCCACGCGCCGGATCATGGGCCGCTTGCCCCGACCGAGATGCCCGACCCCATGGTTGCGCAAGAAGCTGGAGCCCCAGTCATCGCCGTGCGCGGTCTTGTCGTGCAATATCGGCGAGCATCACTTCTTTCACGGCTCACGCGGCGCAGCCTGCCAGAGCCTGTCGTGGCGGGCATTTCGCTGACCTTGGCA
>JBEELY010000275.1:0-3084 GCA_041167925.1 Pseudomonadota bacterium
GCCAAAAGCGGTACCACCGCGCTGGTGGATGTCGTTGAGTTTGCTGAGGCGGTCAGGACGCGTGGCTTTGTTTACATGGATACGCCAGGCTACGACCCGGTCTCGGCCACAGGCCAGGTCGCAGGGGGTGCCAACCTGATCTGCTTTACCACCGGCCGCGGTTCGGCCTACGGGTGTGCCCCCAGCCCCTCGCTCAAGCTGTCCACCAACACGGCCCTCTGGACCCGACAGCAGGAAGATATCGATATCGACTGCGGCACCATCATCGATGGCCTGGAGTCGGTGGACGAAGTCGGTGAGCGCATCTTTCGCCTCATGCTCCAGACCGCCTCAGGCCAGGCCACCCGCAGCGAGCTGCATGGCTATGGGCAAAACGAGTTCGTGCCCTGGCAGTTGGGCGCGGTGATGTAGGCAGGGCGCTTCACCCGATCCGATGGGCTCGCATGGAGCTGCGGATGTGGCGCAGCGCCAGTGCAATTCGTTCGCTGGGCTCTTTCCAGGGATAGACACTGGCTGGATTCGATTCAGTAGCCCTGGAACAGAAAATCCAGCGCAGAGCTCACGTGGTCCTGTTGAAGTGCGAGGGAGGTGACTGGCACCTTCAGAACCCGCTGCGGCACTGCCCCCATTTTGGGCGTTTCCAACAGGAACTCTTCTCCCGCGATGATCAACACGGGCGTCAGGCGGCTCGACAGTTTGACCTTCGGGAAATGACTGAGTCTGCGCAGAGGAATCACCATTCGGCTGTTCAGTCCGTCAAGCAAGTCGCTTTGAACGTCCAGCAGGTAAGGCGTGGTGGTCGCGTGAGCACCAGGGTTGGCATAGACGTCAAACCGCGCCATTAGAAGCTTCTCCACTCATCGAGTGGCAAGCCTTCGGCCTCAACGATCGAGTTATAGGCGCAGATGAAGTCTGCGTGCTCTTCTCTCCATCTGCGCTCCTGCTCGCGTTTCACGACTTCACGCAAATGGTGATCGCAGACCTGCGAAATATTGATCTGAAGGTCCTTGGCGGCGTCCAGGACGTCGCTGCTCAGGCTCAGATTGGTCGCGCGCTTGCCTGGTGAACGAGGGCTGGCGCGACGGGTCACAGAGAGGTCTGGCATGTGATTAAAGATGCGCATTCATTTGTGCGCATAATCTAACACGCACCGGCGCTCAATCCATACTCAAGACCATCACAAGCCCCGCACTACCGGAGGAGACATGCACCCATCCCCATCTTCCTTGCCGCTCGAAGGCATCGTGGTCCTCGACCTCACCCGGGTGCTGGCCGGGCCATATTGCACGCGGCAACTCTCCGACATGGGCGCGTACGTGATCAAGGTGGAACGACCCGAGGGCGGGGACGATACCCGCAACGCGCCCACCCAGCTCGAGCCAGGCCGCAGCGATCAGAGCTCCTACTTTGCACGCGTGAATGCGGGCAAGCAGGGCGTGGCCATCGACCTGGCCAGCCCCGAGGGCATGGCCGTGTTGCTCGATCTGGCTAGGCAGGCGGATGTCTTCATTGAAAATTTCGCGCCAGGCGTGGTGACCAAGCTGGGTTGTGATGTCGCGGCCATCCGCAAGGTGAGGCCCGACATCGTGTATTGCTCGATCTCGGGCTATGGCCAGACCGGTGACTGGCACAAGCGTCCAGCCTTTGCGCACACCACCAATGCGATCTCCGGGATGATGCATCTGGAGCAGGGCGATGCGCCCGACCCGCGAGCCTCGAATCTGCAGGCCGCCGATGTGCTTGCCGCAGCCCATGCAGCCAGTGCCATCGTTGCTGCGCTGTTCAGGCGTTTCCGCACAGGGAAGGGGGCCTACATTGATGTGTCCATGCTTGAGGCCCTGATCGGTGCCGACAGCGTGACCTATCCCTCGGTGCTCAACGGCGGTGAGCCTTATGGCAACCCCCGCCCGGGGATGATGGTGCACCGACTCGGCGAACGACACTTGGTGCTGCAGATTGTGGGTGCGGGCGATCTGTGGCCCAGGCTGCTCAAGCTCATGAATCGCCCCGAACTGGCTCAGGATGCGCGCTTTGCAAGCACGTCCGACCGCGCAAAGCATTGGGCAGAGCTCAATCGCATCATTGGCCAATGGCTGGATCACTTCGCTGATGTGCCGACTGCACTGGCGGCACTTGAGGCTGCGCGCGTGCCCTGCGCACCTGTGCTTCGGCCCGATGAGGTGATCGCTTCATCGCATCTGGCACAGCGCGCGTTTTTTCCAGAGCTGGAGCATCCGGTGGCAGGGCCTGTCCGGGTCACCGCCAGCCCCTATCACCTTGACGGTCATCCTGTGCATCCGCGAAGTCGCGCGCCGCATCATGTGGGCGAGCACACCCGCGAGGTGCTCGCAAACCTGCTGAAGTACGACGAGGCGCGGATCGATGCGCTGTTCGCTCAAAAAGCAGTGTATGGCCCCGTTTGAACTCCGCCGGGCTTCATGTGGCTAATTTTCATCAAATTGCAATAACAACTGCAATGTAGATGTCATCTCTTCTTAGTCTCACTGTCAAAACGACTTCTCATGATTCAGCTTCCCTTCAGCTGGAGCTAGATTCATGTCCAAGTCGCACGACGATCTCGATTGCAACAACTCATCGAACGAACACTTTCAGCAAGTGCTCGGCAAATCCCTTGCTCAGCCGACGCGACGCGGTTTCCTGCGCGGCACGGTCGGACTGACGGCTGCCGCTGCACTGCCTGTGCTGCCTGCCTGTGGCGGCAGCGACGACAGCACCGCGGCCTCGCTCGGCTTCAGCGCGACCGAAAAATCGGTCGACGACATCGTCAAGGTGCCTGCGGGTTATGTGGTTCAAGTGATTCACGCCACCGGTGACGCGCTGGACAGCGCGCTGTCGGCTTACAGCAACCTTGGCAACGAGACCGATGACTGGGAGCGACGGATCGGTGATCACCATGACGGCATGGATATCTTCTATGTCGATTCGAATGGCAAATACAGCAGCAGTGATACCGGCCGCGCAGTGCTGGCGGTGAATCATGAAAGCTCGGCCGATGCGCATTTCTTCCATCCCAGGGGCCAGACCTCGGGTGACGTGAGCGGCAAGAAGTTTTCTCAGTTTGGT
>JBEELY010000089.1:0-3041 GCA_041167925.1 Pseudomonadota bacterium
GGGTTGTGCACGAAGGCGATCGAGCTCTCGTCGTTCAATCTTAAAAACCCATGCCAGGTGTTCTTCACCCCGTGCATCCAGTACAGCGCCTGCAGCTCCATGCCGAGCTTGTCGGTAAAGAATTCGATCTGCGCCTTCATGTCGGCCGTGCAGATCGCCAGATGGTGAAGCCCCTGAACCTTGTTCATACCGCGCTCTCCTCTTGTTTTCGAGCGGGGGGTCAGGCTTAGGTGGTTTAGCCGTCCCGCCCGGCCTTACGGGTTGGGCATATAGCCGCGCAGCACCAGGCCGAGCACCATGACCACCACCATCATGACCGCCCCGGCATTGGCCCAGTCATGCCACTTCCAGGGGTCGATCCGCTTGCGCCGGGTGAAGAACCAGACCACGGGCGAGAGCACCAGCCCGATCAGGAACCAGGGCAGGGTCCAGCCGATGGCAAATCCCAGATCATGGTCGCGGGCCTGAAACCCGATGAGGGCTAGCAGAGCGATCAGCCAGATGAAGCGGTTCATGGAAACGCAGGAGTTCTTAAAGCAGCGAGGACAGGAACTGCCTGAGTTCGGCGGTTTGCGGCTGACTGAACAAGGTCTCGGGCGGCCCGACTTCATGGACTCGCCCCTGATGCATGAAGACCACGCGATCACTGACCTTGCGGGCAAACTGCATCTCGTGGGTCACCATGAGCAGGGTCATGCCTTCCTGGGCCAAGGACTCCACCACGGCCAAAACTTCGCCGACCAGTTCGGGGTCGAGTGCGGAGGTGATTTCGTCGCACAAGAGGATGCTGGGCGACATGGCCAGGGCGCGGGCGATGGCCACCCGTTGCTGCTGACCGCCCGAGAGCTGATCGGGAAAGGCATCGAACTTGTCGGCCAGCCCGACCCGATCAAGCAGCCGGCGGGCCAACGCCTGCCGCTCAGAGGCCTGCATTCCCTGGACCAGACCCGGCGCGAGCATGATGTTGCGCCCTACGCTCAGGTGCGGGAAGAGATTGAAGGACTGGAAGATCATGCCGACCTGCTGACGCAAGGCACGCATCGCCTTGGGGTCATCGTGTGCGAGAGCCTGACCCTGGACTTGCAGTCGACCTGACTGGAAGGTTTCAAGACCGTTCACGCATCGCAGCAGCGTGCTCTTACCCGATCCGCTGCGGCCGATGATGGCGATGACCTCGCCAGGCTGCACGGCGAGATCAATGCCCTTGAGGACTTCATTGCTGCCAAAGGACTTGCGAAGCCCCTGGATCGCTACAGCGGGCTCAGCCAGGGCCGTGGCATCCTGCTTCGCCTCTGACATGGACTTAGCGTCCGACATGGAGTTTGTGTTCGAGGCGTTGGGCATACAGGCTGATCGGATAGCACAGAAGGAAGTACATCAGGGCCACGCAGCTGTAGACGATGAAAGGTTTAAAGGTGGCGTTGGTGATCATCGTGCCGACCTTGGTGAGTTCGGCAAAGCCAATGACCGAGGCCAGCGCCGTGCCCTTGACCACCTGCACCAGAAACCCCACGGTAGGCGGCACGGCAATGCGGGCGGCCTGCGGAAAAATGATGTAACGCAGCTGCTCCCTAAAGCTCAGGGCCAGGCTTTGCGCGGCCTCCCATTGGCCTTTGGGGATGGCCTTGACGCAGCCATGCCAGATCTCGGTCAGAAAGGCGCTGCTGTAGAGCGTGAGCGATACCGCGGCAGCCGTCCAGGCGGAGGTTTCTACGCCGATCAGGGCCATGCCGAAGTACGCCAGAAAAAGCTGCATCAGCAGTGGCGTGCCCTGAAAGAGCTGCACATAGCCTGTGACCGCCGCCTGAAGGCCGGGTCGGGGCAGGGTTCGCAAGACCAGCAGCCCCAGTCCGACTAAGCCGCCGCCCACGAATGCGATCAGCGAGAGCGCGATGGTCCAGCGTGCGGCCAGCAGCAGATTGCGCAGGATGTCCCAGAGCGTGAACTCAACCACGCCGACCCCCGAACAGAAAGCGCGTGCCAAACCACTGCAGCGCATGACGGACCAGCACCGACAGGCCCAGGTAGAGCACCGTGGCCACGATGAAGGCCTCGAAGGCCCTGAAGTTGCGGCTCTGGATGAGGTTGGCTGCGTAGCTCAGTTCTTCGGTAGAGATCTGGCCGCAAACAGCCGAGCCCAGCATCACGATGATGATCTGGCTCACCAGCGCGGGCCAGACCCGCTGCAGCGCAGGGGGCAGCACCACCCAGACGAAGGCTTGGGCCCTGGTGAGCGCCAGGCTGAGCGCCGCTTCAATCTGACCTGCTGGGGTGGCCTGAAGTCCGGCCCGAACGATCTCGGCCGAGTAGGCGCCCAGATTGACCACCATGGCGATCACCGAGGCCCACTCAGGCGAGAGCTTGATCCCAAGCGCAGGCAGCCCGAAAAAGATAAAGAACAGTTGGACGATGAAAGGCGTGTTGCGGATCAGCTCCACATAGGCCCCGGCCAGAGGCCGCCCCCAGCGCGGGCCTTCGGTTCGGACCCAGGCGCATCCGATGCCCAGCAGCACGCCGAGTGTGGCCGACACAGCCGTCAGGCCCAGTGTCCAGCCCATGCCTTTCAGCAGTAGCGGCCACTGAGACAGGACAGCGGTGAAGTCGAGGCTGAGGCTCATGTCTCAGGACGGGTGTCGGGCGACTGAACCGACGCCCAGCTCGTCAATCGTCTTACTCGGGCAACTGGCCGGCCGGGCGACCCAGCCACTTCTGCGACATGCGGTCGATGTCGCCGCTGGCTTTACCGGCCTTGATGACCTCGTTGACCTTCAGTCGCAGTGCATCTTCGCCCTTGGCCACGCCAATGAAGTTGGGGCTGTCCTTGAGCAGCAGCTTGTATTCGGTTTCTAGCTTAGGGTTCTTTTGCATCATGGCGCCGGCGACCGAGGCGCCGGTGGCGAGCAACTGCACCTGCCCAGCGACGAAGGCAGAGACGGTGGCGTTGTTGTCTTCGAATCGCTTGATGTCGGTGCCGGCGGGAGCGACCTTGGTGAGCTCCTGATCCTCGATGGCGCCGCGCGTGACCGCAATCGTCTTGCCTG
>JBEELY010000094.1:0-10229 GCA_041167925.1 Pseudomonadota bacterium
TTCTCATCCGTCATTGCACCCACCCTCTTGGAGCCCGACATCATGATGCGTTCCCCGATTGGCAAATATCAGGCCTTCGCGCAGATCGATCTGCCCAACCGCCAATGGCCCGCCCAGGTCATCACCCAGCCGCCACGGTGGCTCTCCACCGACCTGCGCGATGGCAACCAGGCCCTGTTCGAGCCCATGGATACCGAACGCAAGCTGCGCATGTTCGAAACCCTGGTGAAGATCGGCGTCAAGGAAATCGAGGTCGGCTTTCCGGCCGCCTCGCAAACCGACTTCGATTTCGTGCGGCACATCATCGAACAGGGGCTCGTGCCTGATGATGTGGTGATCAGCGTGCTGACCCAGGCACGCGAAGAACTCATCGTGCGCTCGATCGAATCTCTGGAGGGCGCCAAACGCGCCACGGTTCATCTGTACAACGCCACCGCTCCGGTCTTCCGGCGGGTTGTCTTCAACATGACCCAGCAGGAATGCCTGCAGCTTGCCGTCGACATGACCAAGGTGGTGCGTCGCGAACTCGAAGCGCGGCCCGGCACCGAGTGGGGCTTCGAGTACAGCCCGGAGGTCTTCTCGAGCACCGAACTGCCTTTTGCCCGCGATGTGTGCGCGGCGGTCATGAAGGCCTGGGGCGCTGGCCCGGGTCGCCCCGTGATTCTCAATCTGCCTGCAACCGTGGAGTCGGCCACGCCCAACATCTATGCCGACCAGATCGAGTGGATGTGCCGCAACCTGCCCGATCGCGAATACGCGGTCATTTCCCTGCATCCGCACAACGACCGCGGCACCGCGGTTGCGGCGGCCGAGCTCGGTGTGATGGCGGGCGGTGACCGGGTCGAAGGATGTTTGTTCGGCAATGGTGAGCGCACCGGCAATGTGGACCTGGTGACGCTGGCCCTGAACCTCTATTCACAGGGCGTCGATTCGGGCCTCGACTTTTCCGACATCAATGCGGTCGCCCGCACGGTGGAGCACTGCACGCAGCTGCCCATCCATCCGCGGCATCCCTATGTGGGCGATCTCGTGTTCACCGCTTTCTCTGGCTCTCACCAAGACGCCATCAAGAAGGGCTTTGCTGCGCAAAAGCCGGATGCGCTCTGGGAAGTCCCCTATCTGCCTGTCGACCCCGCCGATCTCGGACGCACGTACGAGTCGGTGATTCGCGTGAACAGCCAGTCGGGCAAGGGCGGTATCTCCTTCCTGCTCGAGCGCCACCATGGCCTGGTCATGCCGCGCCGCCTGCAGGTCGAGTTCAGCTCGATCGTGCAGCAGCATACCGATGAGCATGGCACCGAAGTCACGGCCGACGATCTTTGGCGTCTGTTTTCCCAGGCCTATCTCGACGAGAACTTCCGTATCCGCCTGCTCTCTCATTCGGTGAGTGGCGATGACAGTGGCCACCGCATCGACCTCAAGGTCAGCATTGACGGCACGACCCATGTGCTTCGTGGTGAAGGCAATGGTCCGATCGATGCCGCCGTCAATGCGCTTGGTCTGCCCATCCGCGTGGATTCCTACGAAGAGCGTTCGATCGACTCGGGCTCGGATGCGCGGGCTGTGGCCTTTATCGAAGCCACGGCCGACGGGATCACCGGCGCGCGCTTTGGTGTGGGCATCGATGGCAGCATCGTCGTGGCCTCGCTGCGTGCTCTGATCAGCGCCGCCAATCGCCTCGATCTGGCCGATCACTTCCTGAAACAGGTCGAGCGTCGGGCCGCCTGATTGGGTCGCTCAACCGGGATCGTGCAGCGCCCTGACCGTTCGATCCTCGCAAACGCCCCACTCAGGCGGAGAGCCCCATGCGCCTGGCCATTTCCGCGCGCCACTGCTCGCGCGGCATGAAACCAGGAAGGCTGCGCGCATGGGCCTCGGCGCTATTCAGGATGTCCTGTGCATCACGATCAAGATCCACCGGCATCACCACCGGCTGGGTCACATACCAGGGCAGATCGACATACAACTCCAGGCGGTTGCCTTCCGGGTCAGGCGCGTAGACCGACAGCGCATTGCCATGCGTGATGGGCGCCAGGCCCGTCACGCCCGAATCACGCAGACGGCGAAACAGCGCCTGCAGGGTCGGCAGGCTGTCGGCCTTGAGTGAGATCTGATTGATGACATTAAAGCCGATCTCTTCGGGTCGGCCGCTGGCCAGTACGATCTGGTGATGCTCATCCGGATCCCGACTCAGGAACACCAGATCCACCGTACCCGCGGGCCGCTCGATCCGTCCCCGGTCGGTCACGGTGAAGCCCAGCATGTCGGTGTAGAACGCCTCCATGCGCACCAGATCGCGGGCAAAGACGCCAAAGTGCGAGAAGGTCAGGCCTGGGCGGACGTTGGACATGACAATGCCTACTGAAGTTTGACGGGAACGCAGAGAAGCCACACTCTCTCAGAGCTTGAGAGTCCAGTGCAAGCCGCAACGAGAATCCCTACGCCGCTGCTGAAGGCCAGCGGCGCCAAGAGACCTATGGAGAACACATGAAGCTGCTCAGTTACGAACACGCAGGCCAGTCCCGCTTCGGGGTGGTTCAGGGCGAGGGCATCATCGATCTGGTCAAGGCGCTGGGCGGGCGCTATCCCAGTCTGCGTGCCCTGCTGGCCGCCCAGGCCCTCGGAGAAATCGCTCCGGCCATCGCCGGACGTGCGCCCGACCTGACCCTGGCCGAGGTCCGTTTTGCGCCGGTCATCCCAGACCCAGGCAAGATCTGGTGCTGCGGCCTCAACTATGTCGAACATGTTCGCGAAACCCAGCGCGAAGTCACCGAGCAGCCCACCTTCTTCATGCGCTGCGCCGACTCCCAGGTGGGCCATGATCAGCCCATGCTGAGGCCGGTCGAATCGACCCAGTTCGACTTCGAAGCCGAGATTGCGGTGATCATCGGCAAGCCGGGCCGCAGGATTCCCGAAGACCGGGCAGGGGAGCACATTGCGGGCTATGCCTGCTACAACGACGGCAGCATCCGCGACTGGCAGCGCCACACCTCGCAATGGATTCCCGGCAAGAATTTCTGGCGCACCGGCGGCTTTGGTCCCTGGATGGTCACCGCCGACGAGATTCCCTTCGGCTCCGAGCTGACCCTCACGGCGCATCTGAACGGCCAGGAGATGCAGCGGGCCACCACCTCCATGATGATTCACTCGATCGCCCGTCAGATCGCCTATGTCTCCAGGGTCGCCCCCCTGCAGGCGGGCGACGTCATTGTCACGGGAACACCTGGCGGTGTTGGGGCGCGCCGTACTCCCCCGGTCTGGATGAAGGCTGGTGATGTGATCGAAATCGGCATCGACCGGGTCGGCGTGCTGCGCAACACCATTGCCGACGATGCCTGAGATCGACGTCGCTCTCATCGGCTACGGGCCGGTGGCGGCCGTACTGGCCAACCTGCTCGCCCGGCAGGGCCTGCACGTGATGGCCTTCGAGCGCGAGGCCTCGGTCTATGCGCTGCCCAGAGCCATCGCCCTGGATGCCGAATGCATGCGGGTGATGCAATCCATTGGCCTGGCGGAGACCCTCCAGACCCAGATGGCCCTGGGCAGAGGCATGCGGTTTGTCAATGCGAAGGGCGAGCTGCTGATTGAATGGTCGCGCCCCCCAGGCCTTGGCCCACAGGGATGGCATCCAAGCTACCGTTACCACCAGCCCACGCTCGAATCGACCCTGGGCGAACATGCGCAGCGCACGGGTCTGGTTCAGGTCCTTCGGCGACACGAGGTGTTTGCCATCGACCCACAGTCCGATCATGTCGATCTGCGTTTCGAGGATCTGAGCTGCGGACGACTGGGTCGTGCACGGGCCCGATGGGTCATCGGCTGCGACGGTGCGCGATCCACGGTCCGCCGCTTCATGGGCACTGAACTCGATGACCTCCAGTCGCATGAGCGCTGGCTGGTGATTGATGTGATCCTCAGGCGCGATCGCCCGGATCTGGGCGACTGGAGCATCCAGTACTGCGACCCGGCACGTCCTGCCACCTATGTGAGCGGTGTGGGTGCACGCAGACGCTGGGAGATCATGCTGCTGCCCGGGGAAGACGCTGCGGCACTCACGCGGCCGCAGGCGCTGTGGTCCCTGCTGTCACGTTGGATCACTCCCGAAGACGCCGAGATCGAGCGGCAGGCGGTCTATACCTTTCATTCGGTGGTGGCGCGCGGATGGCGCCAGGGCAGGCTGCTGATCGCAGGCGATGCTGCCCACCAGACGCCGCCCTTCATGGGACAGGGCCTGTGCGCAGGCATCCGTGATGCCGCCAACCTGGCCTGGAAGCTCGCCCGGGTGCATCATGGACAGAGCAGTCCGGCCCTGCTCGATACCTATGAAAGCGAACGCAGTCCGCATGTCCGCGAGTTCATCGAGGCCACGCTCAGCCTGGGCCGTGTCATTCAGGAACGTGACCCGCAAGCCGCCGCCGAGCGCGATGCCCGCTGGCGCACCCAGCCCATGAAATTCTCGGCGCCACAGCCTGCGCTCGGGCCCGGGATGCATCGAAGCGATGGCCAGGGCGGCAGGCTGTCAGAGCAGCCCCTGCTCGCCGATGGCACCCGCATGGACGAAGGCATCGGCCCCCGCTTTGGTCTGCTGCGCCGACCCGGGCTGCCTGCAGACCCTGCTGCGGCGGGATGGGTTCCGGAAAGCCTGGCGGTCATCGAGGCCGACAGCGAGGCCGCTGCAGCCTGGCTGGACCGGCTTGGGGCCGACGCGGCGCTGCTTCGTCCGGACCGGTATCTGATGGGGGTGGCCCGGGGTGAACAAGGGCTTGAGCGTCTGCTGCATGATGGGCTTGCTATCATCGGGCGGTGACCAAAAAGCTCTATATCCGCACCTTTGGCTGCCAGATGAACGAGTACGACTCGGCCCGCATGGTCGACGTTCTCGGCGAAACGCAGGCCGGCGGCATCGAAACCACCGACGATCCGGCCCAGGCCGACATCGTGCTCTTCAACACCTGCTCGGTTCGCGAAAAAGCCCAGGAAAAGGTCTTCTCCGATTTGGGCCGCTTTCGCGAACTCAAGCGCGAGCGACCGGATCTGCTGATCGGCGTAGGTGGCTGCGTGGCGAGCCAGGAAGGCCAGAACATCGTCAGCCGGGCGCCCTATGTCGATGTGGTGTTCGGCCCACAAACCCTGCACCGGCTTCCCGATCTCATCCGTCAGCGCCAGGAAAGCGGCCGTCCTCAGGTGGACATCCGTTTTCCCTCCATCGAGAAGTTTGATCATCTCCCGCCGCCGCGACGCGAAGGGGCCAGTGCCTTCGTCTCGATCATGGAAGGCTGCAGCAAGTACTGCAGCTTTTGCGTGGTGCCCTACACCCGCGGCGAAGAGGTCTCGCGCCCGTTTGAAGACGTGCTCACCGAGGTGGCCGACCTGGCCGACCAGGGTGTGGTCGAAGTGACGCTGCTTGGGCAAAACGTCAATGCCTATCTGGGCAGCCTGCCGGCCGAGCTTGCGCAGGCAGAAGACCGGGAGCAGGCCGATTTCGCCATGCTGCTCGATTATGTCCACGAGATTCCTGGCATCGAGCGTATCCGCTACACCACCTCGCATCCGCGCGAATTTACCCAGCGCCTGATCGATGCGCATGCGCGCCTGCCCAGGCTGGTGCCCCATGTGCACCTGCCGGTGCAATCCGGCTCTGATCGCATTCTGGCCGCCATGAAACGCGGCTACACCGTGCTGGAGTACAAGTCCATCATCCGCCGGCTGCGCGCTGCCCAGCCGCAGGTCTGCATCAGTTCCGACTTCATCGTGGGCTTTCCGGGCGAGACCGAAGACGACTTCAATCGCACCCTGAAGCTGATCGACGATATCGGCTTCGATCAGTCCTTTTCCTTCATCTACAGTTCCCGGCCTGGCACTCCGGCGGCCGATCTGCCCGATGACACGCCGCAGGCGGAGAAGGTCGAGCGACTGCGCACCCTGCAGGCCCGCATCGAAGCGCATGCCCAGACCCTGTCGCAGGCCATGGTGGGTTCGGTGCAACGGGTGCTGGTCGAGGGTGTCTCGCGAAAGTCAGCCTCTGAGGTCGCAGCCCGCACCGCCAACAACCGGGTGGTCAATTTCCCCGGCGACGCCGAGCTCATTGGCCAGATGATCGATGTGCGCATCACGGCGGCCCTGCCGCATTCGCTGCGTGGCGAGCCGGTTCAGGCAGCGTTGCCTGCGACCCACCACGCTTCTCCTGCGGCCTGAGCGGCTGATGACTGGCCAGACCGCGTGAAGCCTGCAATCCCGCATTTCCAGCCCGAGTCTCCCGACAACCGTCGGCTCGCCCATCTGTGCGGCGCGCTGGATGCCAATCTGCGCCAGATCGAGGAGGCCTTCGATGTGCGCATCAGCCGCAGGGCAGACCGGTTTTCGGCCGAGGGCGGATCAAGCGCGGCGCGCCAGGCTGCCGTGCGGGCACTGGCCTTCTTTTATGACCGCGCCGAACAGCCACTCACGCTCGATGATGTGCAACTCGGCCTGATCGAACTGCGAGGGCCCGTACGCCCTGCCGGCGATGACGACGCACCCGTGCTGCATACCCGGCGCACCGATCTGCAGGGACGCACCCCACGCCAGCGCGAGTATCTGCGCAACATTCTGTCGCACGACATTACTTTCGGGATTGGCCCGGCAGGTACAGGCAAGACCTACCTCGCCGTGGCATGCGCGGTCGATGCCCTCGAACGCGACGCCATCAAGAAGATTGTCCTGACCCGCCCTGCCGTTGAAGCGGGTGAGCGGCTGGGTTTTCTTCCCGGTGACCTAGCACAGAAGGTCGACCCCTATCTGCGCCCACTCTACGACGCCCTCTACGACCTCATGGGCTTTGACCGGGTCGCGCGCATGTTCGAGCGCCAGGCCATCGAGATTGCACCCCTGGCCTACATGCGCGGGCGCACGCTCAACCAGGCCTTCATCATCCTTGATGAAGCGCAGAACACCACGCCCGAGCAGATGAAGATGTTCCTCACCCGCATCGGCTTCGGGTCGCGTGCCGTCGTCACGGGCGACATGACTCAGATGGACCTGCCGCGCAACCAGCCCTCGGGGCTGATCGAGGCCCGGCGGGTGCTGCGCGACATCCGCGGCATTGCCTTTACCGAATTCGACAGCACCGATGTGGTCCGCCATCCGCTGGTGGCCCGGATCGTAGATGCCTATGAGCGTCACGCGCCGACCGAACCGCGCTAAGGCCCGAAAGGCCCCGGGCACCGACTCCGAGGCACGCCTGTCCCTGTCGGTGCAGACCGGCGACTCGGCCGGCGTGTGGCCGGTCGATCGTTCGCAGTTGCGCCGCTGGGTCAAGGCCGCACTGCAAGCTGATGCTCTGCTGACCCTGCGTCTGGTCGGGCGCCGCGAAGGGCGGGCCTTGAACCTCACCTGGCGCGGCAAGGACTACGCCACCAATGTACTCACCTTCGCCTACGGAGGCGAGCCTGTGCAGGCCGACATCGTGCTGTGTCTGCCCGTGCTCAAGAGCGAGGCCCGTGCCCAGAACAAGAGCCTGCGTGCACATCTGGCGCATCTGGTCGTGCATGGCGTGCTGCATGCCCAGGGGTATGACCATGAGACAGACGCCGAGGCCAGGCGCATGGAAGCCCTGGAAACACGACTGCTGGCCCGCTTCCGGATCGCTGATCCCTATGCGCTGGTGCATACTCCCGGCTCCGCGACTCCCTGAACACCGCAATGGCCGAACCCCCTTCGGGCAAGCCCAAAGCCACGCTGCTCGAACGCCTGTCCTCGATGCTGCTTCGTGCACCCGATGACCGGGCCGAACTGATCGAACTGCTGCGGCAGTCAAAAGAACGCCTGGCCCTCGACACCGAGGCGCTGTCCATGATCGAGGGCGTACTGACGGTGAGCGAGCTGTGTGCACGAGACATCATGGTGGCCCGCGCCCAGATGGATGTCATCGACATCAGCGAGCCGCCTAGCGAGTTTGTTCCGTTTGCCATTCGCGCCGCCCATTCCCGCTTTCCGGTGGTCGAAGGCGACCGCGACAATGTGATCGGCGTGCTTCATGCCAAGGACCTGTTACGGCTCTATGCACAGGGACCGGTCGCGGTGAGAGATCTGCTGCGACCGGCGGTCTTCATCCCGGAGTCAAAACGGCTGGACATCCTGCTGCGCGACTTCCGCCTCAACCGAAATCATCTCGCGATCGTGGTGGACGAACACGGCGGTGTGGCCGGTCTGATCACCATTGAAGATGTCCTTGAACAGATCGTGGGCGAGATCGAGGATGAATTCGACGAAGGCGACGCGCCCGACACCATCGTTGCAATGGAGTCGGCCGGACAGCATCGGCGCTATCGCGTGCTCGCACGCACGGAACTCGATCACTTCAACGCGCACTTTGGCAGCCGCCTGGATGCCGATGGCATTGATACCGTGGGCGGCTGGGTGACCGAACGCCTTGGACGCATGCCTCGTCGTGGCGACCGGGTCGAACATGAAGGCCTCTATTTCGAGATCCTGCGAGCCGATGCACGCAGCGTGCATGTGCTCCTGGTAGAGGCAGTGCAGCGTCAGGCCAACCGTCGACAGGATGAGGCCTGAGCGGACCGCCTCCAGGGCCGCGCTCGCCGGATGGGCAGCGGTCGCTCTGGCAGCAGGTCTGCTCCATGCCCTGAGCTTTGGCCTGCTGGCGCATTGGTCGCTAGGCCTGCTTTCGCTGCTGTTGCTGTTTACTGTCCTGCAGCAAGCCAGCGCTGCGGGTTCAGGCCGGCGCCGCGTGATGCTGCTCACCGGCCTGTTCGGTCTGGCCCATTTCGGTCTGGGCCTGTCCTGGCTGCATCACAGCATGCATCACATTGGCGGCATGCCCTTCGCACTATCGGTGCTTGCCGTGCTGCTCTTTGCAGCCTATCTGTCGCTCTTCCCGGCCGTGGCGCTCGGACTGTTGCATGGGCGGATGCTCCGTGCGGTCTCGCCAGTCCCGGCGGCTCTTGTGCTGGCCGCCGGCTGGTGGCTGGCCGAGGCTGCGCGGGGCTGGCTGTTCACCGGCTTTCCGTGGCTGTCTGTGGGCTATGGCCAGATCGAGGGTCCGCTTGCAGGCTGGGCCGCCATCACCGGGGTGCATGGGGTGAGTGCCCTGGCCGTCTTCATTGCTGCTCTCGCGGCGCGGCGGCTTACGCCGGAACCTCTTAGGCTTGGCGCGCGCTTTGCCGACCGCCGTGCGGCTCGTGGCCGTTGGCCGCGTCTTCAGACCCTGGGTCTTGCCTCGGGCCTGCTGCTGTTGTCGCATCTGATCGATATCGGGCCACAACACTGGGTCCGCCCGCAAGGCGAGCCCCTTCAGGTGCAACTGCTGCAAGGCAATGTGCCGCAGGATCTGAAGTTCAATCCGCAGCGCACACTGCAGGCCATGCACGAGTACCTTCAGGCCTTCGAGCGCAGTCAGGCCCGCCTGACCCTGATGCCCGAAACCGCCTGGACCGTGCCCTGGTCCATGACACCGCCCGAGATCGCCCGGCGCCTTCTTGCACATGTCCAGAACGGCCATGCGCTTGCCATTGGCCTGCCCCGCTGGGCGCCTGACTCAGGGCGCCCAGCCAACAGCGTGATGCTGCTGGCCCCTCAAGGCGATCCCGCACGTGCGCCGCTCTACGACAAGCATCACCTGGTGCCATTCGGAGAGTTCATTCCCTGGGGCTTTGGCTGGTTCGTGCGCCAGATGCAGATTCCGATGGGCGATTTTGTGCGTGGCGCCCTGGTGCAGTCTGCCTTCGAGGTCGGGGGCCAGAAGGTGGCCATGAACATCTGTTACGAAGACCTCTTCGGCGAAGAGATCCGATTGGGCGTACTCCAGGCGCAGGCCAGCGTGCTTGCCAATGTGAGCAACCTGGGCTGGTTCGGCCGCTCCTCGGCGCTGGATCAGCATCTGGCCATCTCGCGGTTTCGCAGCATCGAGACCGGACGCCCGATGCTGCGGGCCACCAACACCGGCATGACTGCAGCCATCGACCATCGCGGGCGGGTTCTGGTACGCCTAGCGCCGCATGTAGAAGGCGCGCTCGATGCCACCGTCCAGGGCATGCAGGGCCTGACGCCCTACGCACGCTTTGGTCAGGCACCCTGGCTTGTCGGTTGTGCTCTGGGTCTGGCACTGATGGCTTTCAGCGCCCGGCGCAGACCACCCGACTGAGCACGGTGGCAGCACCTTCCCCATGACCCGTGCATTGAAGACACAAGGCAGCGCATGAACGGTCTCATCCTTGGCGGTGGCGGTGCGC
>JBEELY010000436.1:0-13969 GCA_041167925.1 Pseudomonadota bacterium
TTCCGCTCTTTCATACCGGCGGCCTGAACTGCTATTCCAATCCGGTGCTGCATGCCGGGGGCACGGTGCTGGTGCCCCGCGTGTTTGATCCGGGCCAGGCGCTCGCACTGATCGGCGACCCTAAGGTGGGCCTGACCCACTTCTTTGGTGTACCTGCGCATTACCAGTTCATGCTGCAGCATGAGCGCTTTGCAGCCACCGACCTCTCTCGCCTGGCGGTCGCTGGCGTGGGCGGTGCGCCGATGCCAGTGCCGCTGCTCGAGGCCTGGCTCGCACGGGGCGTGGCGCTCAACCAGGGCTATGGCATGACCGAGACCAGCCCCTCGGTACTGGTACTCGACCGGCGCGATTCCGCACGCAAGATCGGCTCGGCCGGGCTGCCGGTGCTGCATACCGAAGTGCGCATCGTGGATGAGCAGGGTCAGGACGTGGCCCCCGGCGCGATGGGAGAGCTCTGGGTCAAGGGGCCCAATGTCACTCCGGGCTACTGGAACCGGCCCGACGCGAATCAGAGCTCCTTCACTGACGGCTGGCTGCATACTGGCGACGCAGCCCGCATGGACGAGGAAGGCTTTTATTACATCGTCGATCGCACCAAGGACATGTATATCTCGGGGGGCGAAAATGTCTACCCGGCCGAGGTGGAGAGCGTGCTCTATCAGATTGCGCAACTGGCCGAAGCCGCCGTGATCGGCATTCCGGACGAGCGCTGGGGCGAGGTCGGCAAGGCCATCGTCGTGGTCAAGCCCGGGCAGGTACTCACGGAAGATCAGGTGCTTGCCCATTGCGCAGAAAACCTGGCGCGCTTCAAACTGCCCCGCACGGTGGAGTTCATTGAAGCCTTGCCGCGTAACGCTACAGGCAAGGTGCACAAACCGACGCTGCGGGAACGCTTTGTGAAACGCCCCTGAACCCGCGATCGGTGCACACTCGCCCCTTAGCGGGCGCACAAGCGCCGCCTTAGACGCCTTAGACATCAGGCTCACCTCATCAATGACCCAGGAGACCCCTCATGGCCGCACTTGAAGCCATCGCCACCGGAAACGTCTGGAAGATCCTTAAACAACCCGGTGATGCGGTTGCCGTCGATGAGGTTGTGATCATTCTCGAATCCATGAAGATGGAGATTCCGATCGAGTCGCCGCGCGCCGGCACGCTGCGCGACCTCAAGGTCGCCGAAGGCGATCAGGTCACCGAGGGGCAGGTGCTCGGTTCGATTGTCTGACGCACCGTCCCCTGTCCATCGCCTGACCCTCCTCTCAGGGAGCGCTTCCATGAACACCTATGATCTGGTCATCCGCAATGCGGTCATCCTTGATGGCAGCGGCCAGCCCCGCTTCAATGGTGATGTCGCCATCGACGGCGATCGCATCTCGGCCGTCGGCAAGGTCGACGGCCAGGGCCGACGCGAAATCAAGGCCGATGGCGCCCTGCTCACGCCGGGCTTTGTCGACATCCACACCCATTACGATGGGCAGGCCACCTGGGACAAACATCTGGCTCCTTCCTCATGGCATGGGGTGACCACCGCCGTGATGGGCAACTGCGGCGTGGGGTTTGCGCCGGTGTTCGATCATCACCATGACCGGCTGATCGAGCTCATGGAAGGCGTGGAGGACATTCCAGGCACGGCCCTGCATGAAGGCCTGCCCTGGACCTGGAAGAGCTTTCCCGAATATCTCAATCATCTTGACCAGGTCGCCCGCGACATTGATGTCGGCACGCAGGTGCCTCATGCCGCGGTTCGGGTCCATGCCATGGGCGAGCGGGCCATTGCCCGCCAGGCCGCCACCGAAGACGAGATCGCCATCATGGCCCGGGTCACTGCCGAGTCCGTGCGTGCAGGGGCCCTCGGGTTTACGTCTTCGCGCCACATGAATCACAAGAGCATCACGGGCGAACCGGTGCCCACCCTGCGCTCCGAGGCCGAGGAACTGCTCAGCATCGCCAGGGCTATGGGCGCCACTGGCCGCGGCGTGCTGCAGTTCGTGAGCGATCGTCTGCATCTCGATGAAGAGCTCGATCTGCTCGAGCGCCTCGGACGTGAGTCGGGCCGGCCGGTCTCGGTCTCGGTTGCCCAGCATAACGGCGACCCGGACCAGTGGCGCCGGCTGCTGCAGCGCTTTGCTCAGGCCAGCGCGCGGGGCGTGCCCATGCGTGGCCAGGTGGCTGCGCGTGCCGTGGGCGTGCTGCATGGCCTGGACATCACCCTCAATCCCTTCATGTACAGCCCGGCCTATCAGGCCATCGCGCACCTGCCATTGGCCGAGCGCGTCCAGCGCATGCGCAACCCCCAGACCCGCGCCGCCATCCTGGAGGGCATGCAGGTCGACAAGGACGGTCTGCTGGGCAGCCGCATGATCAACCGCTTCCATGAAATGTTCCGTCTGGGCGACCCGCCCGAGTACGAGCCGGATCCCTCCACCTCGATCGCCGCAGTCGCACGCCAGCAGGGCCGCTCCCCGGGCGAGGTCGCCTATGACTGGCTGATCGAGGACGAAGGCCGAGCCCTGCTCTACACCCCATCGCTGAACTGGGCAGCGGGCAATCTGGATGTCGTGCGCGAGATGCTGACCGACCCGATGAGCCTGCCCGGGCTGTCCGATGGTGGCGCTCATGTGGGCAGCATCTGCGATGTGAGCTTTCCGACCACGCTGTTGCAGTGGTGGGGTCGAGATCGCCCACAGGGCCGGATTCCGCTCGAGTTTCTGGTGCATCGGCAGTGTCGGGCCACCGCCCAGGCAGTCGGCCTGAATGACCGCGGCCTGATCGCCGCGGGCGCCAAGGCGGATCTGAACCTGATCGACTTTGATCGGCTGAAGCTGCGTCGGCCGGAGGTCCAGCGTGATCTGCCCGCCGGGGGACGGCGTCTGGTGCAGCGCGCGGAGGGCTATCTGCATACCTTCGTGAGTGGCGCCGAGATCATGTCCAATGGCGAACCTACGGGTGCAGCGCCTGGCAAGCTGGTGCGGGGCCCGCAGCAGATGGCGCATGCCTGAGGCCTCGGGATTCGGCCTGAAGATCGGGACATGATCCTGAGGACATTGAAGCCGGACTGAGACTGCTCAATCCGGCCCGCTGCCCCGAGTCGACACTCTCGGGGCGATGTCGAGTACGCCCCCTCCTGTCTTGCTGCAGGCCCGTGGCCTGACCAGGATTTACCGGACCGGCGAGCATGAGGTGCTCGCCCTGGATCATGTCGACCTCGACATCGCGCGGGGCGAGTTTGTGGTGATGCTCGGCCCCTCAGGCAGCGGCAAGTCCACCCTGCTGAACATTCTGGGAGGCCTCGATCTGCCCACCAGCGGCAGTGTGTGCTTTGCCGGCCATCGCCTCGATGGCGCAAGTGATGACGAACTGACCCTCTACCGACGCGAGCATGTCGGCTTCGTCTTCCAGTTCTACAACCTGATTCCCAGCCTGACCGTACGCGAAAACGTCGCGCTGGTGGCCGGAATCGCGGCCCACCCTATGCCGGTCAACGAGGCCCTGGGCAAGGTAGATCTGCTGCCCCGCGCCGATCATTTTCCGGCGCAACTTTCAGGTGGTGAGCAGCAGCGGGTGGCCATTGCACGGGCGATCGTCAAGCGGCCCGACCTGCTGCTGTGCGATGAGCCGACCGGTGCCCTGGACATCCAGGCAGGCCGCCGCGTGCTCCAGGCCATCGCGCAGATCAATGCCACGCTCGGCACGACCGCCGTGGTGATCACCCACAATGCCGTGATCGCGGAGATGGCCGATCGTGTGCTGCATCTGGCAGGAGGCCGGATTGCGCGCATGGAGACCCCGCAGCGCAAGAGCGCCCCCGAGGCTCTTTCATGGTGACCGTGCTGCTCAGGGTGCGATCGCTGTTCAGCTTGATCGCGCCACTGGAGATCGCGCCCCTAGAGCGCAAGATGCTGCGTGATCTGCGGCGCATGGGCCCTCAGGCCTTCACCATCGCTCTGGTGATTGCCAGCGCGGTCGCAGGGTTCATGGCCTGTCTGTCTGCAGTCGATGCCCTGGAGCGATCCCGAGAACGCTTCTATCGCGAAGCCCGCTTTGGCGACGTGTTCGTGGACCTGGTGCGCGCACCCCGCAGTCTGTTGCCCCGCATCCTCGAGATTCCGGGCATTGCCCAGGCCGAGACCCGCATCCAGCGCGGTGCCCGTATCGACCTGCCTGGACGGGCTGACCCGCTCTCCGCGCGGCTGATCGGGCTGGGTGCATCCACCCGCGCAGGGCAGTCGCTCAATCAGGTGTTGCTCAGACAGGGGCACTGGCCTGCGGCCCAGACGCCGGGGGCCGATCGGCTGGAAGCGCTGGTCTCGGAAGGCTTTGCGCAAGCGCATGGACTTCGTCCCGGGGATCAGGTGCGTGCCATGGTTCAGGGTCGCGAACGTACCCTGATGCTGACCGGCATCGCGTTGTCTCCCGATACGATCTTTGCAGGCATGGGAGGCGCGCCCGATCCGCGCGGCTTTGGCATCTTCTGGATCGACGAGGCGGCGCTGGCGGCAGCATGCGATCTCGAGGGAGCCTTCAACCACATCGTGGTGCGACTGGCGCCCGACCCTGATCGACGAAGTATCGCGGCGCAGGAGGCTCAGGTGATCGATGGCCTGCAGCGTCTGCTGCGACCCTGGGGCGCGCGACTGGCCCATGGGCGTGAGCATCAGGGCTCGCATGCCATGCTCGAGAACGAGATCCGAGAACAGCAGGTGATCGGCACCGTGCTGCCCGCGATCTTCGCGACAGTGGCCGCCTTTCTGGTGCATGTGGTCATGTCGCGTCAAATCGCAACCCAGCGCGAACAGATCGCCGCCCTCAAGGCCCTGGGCTTCAGTAACCAACGTATCGCTCTGCATCATCTGCAGGGCGTTCTGCTCATCGCCCTGGGGGGCGCGCTGATTGGTCTTGCAGTCGGTCACCTGCTGGGCGCGGGCCTGGCCGGCCTGTATGGCGAATTCTTCCGTTTCCCTGCCCTCGAACATCGCCTGCCTGCAGGGCTCGCGGCGCTCTCGGTCGTGATGGCCTGTGCGGTGGCCTGCATGGGCGCCCTGCTGGCAGTACGCGCGGCCACGCGGGTGCCGCCTGCTCTTGCCATGCAGCCAGCAGCCCCAGGGCGTTATCGACATCTGTGGATCGAGCGGCTGAGCCCAGGCCTGCTGCGCCCGGGGCCAGGCATGGTGATCCGCAACATGGCCCGACGCCCCTGGCGCTCCAGCCTGGCAGTGTTCGGCGTGGCCTGTGCATTCAGCCTGGTGGTCCTGGGCAACTTCGTACGCGATGCGATCGAGGCCATCGAGATCATGGGCTTCGAGCGCTCGCTTCGAGCCGATCTGATGGTGTGGATGATCGAGCCACGGCAGGCCAGGTCCGACCGCGAGTTGCTCAGGCTGCCTGGTGTTGGCCTCTCCGAAGCATGGCGTGAAAGGCCCGTGCAGCTGCGCAATGGCGCAGCAACCCAGCGCGTACGTCTGCAGGGCGGACCTGAGCAGCCTGAATTGCGGCGCGTCATTGACATCGACGGACAGGTGCATGCCCTGCCCGCCGAAGGACTGATGCTGAGTGACCGACTGGCCGCCCGCCTGCAGGCCAGGGTCGGCGATCGAATCAGGCTCGAGGTGCTCGAGGGACGGATGCCTGTGATCCACGCACCGGTGGCCGCACTGGTGCGAGACAGCATGGGCCTGAATGCCTGGATGAGCCGCGATGCGCTCAACCGCCTGCTCGGCGAAGACAGCCTGGCTTCTACGCAGGCACTATGGATTCTTCCAGGATCGCTCGATCCTGTGCTGCGTGCGCTGCGCAGTCTTCCTGTGGTGGCCGGCGTCTTCAGCAAGGCTACGCTGCAGGCCAACATGAATGAGGTGAGCGCCCGCAACGTGCGCATCATGAGCACCGTCATGACGGTATTCGCGGTCGTGATCGGGGTGGGCGTGGTCTACAACCAGGCCCGGGTGCTGCTGGCCGAACGCCATCATGAACTCGCGAGCCTGCGGGTGCTCGGCCTGAGCAGGGCCGAGGTCTCGGCTCTGCTGTTGGGCGAGATCCTGATCGGCCTGCTCCTGGCCCTGCCCCTGGGCGCCGCAGCCGGCCTCGGCCTGGTCCATGCTGTGGCCGGACTGCTGGCGACTGACCAGTTTCTCTTTCCCGTCAGCATTCAGCCGCGTACCTACTTGCTGGCAGCCACGACCGTCGTCGTCACCACCCTGCTCACGGCCGCACTGGTGCGCCGTCGCATCGACCGCCTGGACCTGGTGGCGGTGCTCAAAACCCGTGAATAAGCCAGAGCCTTTACCAAGTGTCGCCCCAGACGCCGTCCAGGCCCGCCCGCCCCACCGCCGGCGCTGGAAGGCCGGGGGTCTGACTGCGCTCGGACTGACGCTGGCCGCACTGACCGTCTTCTGGATGCTGCGTGCTGCGCCGGTGGAAGTCGAGGTCGCGCGGGTGCAGCGCGCAGCGCTCAAGGTCTGCGTCGAAGAGGAAGCCCGCAGTCGCGTACGAGAACGGCATGGGGTCCATGCGCCGGTATCCGGACTGTTGCAGCGCATCGAGTACCGCGAAGGAGATCCTGTCGCGCAGGGCGCCGTTGTGGCCAGAATTGCACCAGCGCTCCCGAGCGCACTTGATGTGCGCAGCCTGCGTACACAGCAGGCTGCTGTCGCCGCCGCACAGGCCGCGGTCACGGGCGCGCAGGCACGCCTGTCTCGTGCCCAGGCAGCGGCCGACCAGGCGCATGTCGACCTCGCCCGAACGCAAGCCTTAGCTCAACAAGGCTTCGTTTCGCCCAGCCTGGTCGAGTCGCAACGGCTCGCTCAGACCTCGGCCCTGCGCGAGCGTGATGCACAACAGGCGGCCCTCGAGGCGGCACGGCAGGACCTGGCACGACTGCAGGCCGGGCTGATCGAGCCCACCGAGCCCGCAGGTCCGGCAAGACCGCATGTGGAGGTCAGGGCGCCCGTCAGCGGGGTGGTGCTCAAACGCCTTGTCATCGATCAAAGCCCGGTGCAGGCTGGCACGCTGCTGCTTGATCTGGGCGATCTCCAGGGCATGGAGATCATTGCCGACCTGCTCACCACCCAGGCCACGCAGGTGCAGGCCGGACAAGCCGTCGAACTCTTCGACTGGGGACGCGCCGACCTTCTGCAAGCCGAAGTCGAGAGGATCGAGCCGGGCGCCTTCACCAAGGTCTCGGCCTTGGGCGTGGAAGAACAGCGGGTCCGTGTGGTGATGCGCTTGCAGCCCGCATCCATCGGCTTTGTACAGGGGCTGGGCGATGGCTGGCGCCTGCAGGCAAGGATTCAGATCCGCAGCCTGCAGCAGACACTACAGATCCCGGTCGCCGCGGTTTTTCCGATGCCTGCACGTGAAGGCTCACATGCGGCTTCAAACGCAGGCTCACCTGCAGGTGCAGGTGTAGCAGGGGCGCAGGCCCTGGGCGTCTACCTCCTTGAAAACGGACGCGCCCGACTGCGTCCGATCGAGGTGCTGGATCGCAGCGCCACGCACATCGCCGTTGGCCACGGCCTGCAGGAAGGCGATGCGGTGGTGCTCTATCCGCCAGCGCGGCTGCGTGCGGGCGACCGTCTTCGTATCGAGCGCTGAGCCGCCTGCCCGTGAGCGGCCCTCGGGAGCCGCGCCCCCGGGAGCCGCATCACCCTTGCTCAGTCGCGCGCCACGAAAGTCGGCGGCTCAAAGGCCCGATGTGCTGGCGCAGGTCCCTCATGCCGCGCCACCTGCACCAGGCAGGTCTGGGCCGTGCAGCCCTGCGACAGCGAAGACGCGCCCGCATCCCGGGTCAGGGTATTCGGATTGCCATGCAGATCAAGCTGCGAGGCATCACCGGGCAGCACAGGATCCCACCAGGCGCCGGTGGACAGCCGGGCCACGCCCTCACGCAGAAGCGGATTGATTCGCAGCCCGGCCAGACAGCTGCCGCGATCATTGAAGACCCGCACCAGAGCGCCCTCGGACAGCCCTCTTGCATGGGCATCGGCAGGACTCAGCTCGATGGGCTCGCGGCCGGCCACCTTGTTGTCGCGACTCACGCTGGAGTGGTCGAGCTGGCTGTGCAGCTTGGTGTGCGGCTGATCCGACAGCAGATGCAGGGGAAAACGCGAGGCAAGCGGACTACCCAGCCATTCGGCGGGTTCAAACCAGACTGGATGGCCTGGGCAGTCGGCATAGCCCCAGCTTGCAATGCGTTCGCTGAAGAGCTCGATGCGGCCGCTGGGTGTGCCCAGCGGATGGGTCTGGGGGTCGGCGCGGAAGGTATCAAAGGTGATCACCGGCCGATCGTTCGCGGGCAGGCGCACACCGCCCGCCTCCCAGAAAGCCTCGAACTCGGGCAAGGCGACATCGGCCGCCAAGGCCTTGCCCCGCGCCTCTTCGTACAAATGCGCGATCCACTGCCTTGCGCTGCGCCCTTCAGTGAAGGTGTCGGCGCAGCCCAACCGCTGTGCAAGTGCAGCGAAGATGGCGTAATCGTCGCGGGCCTGCCCCACCGGCGCAATGACCTGACGCATGGCGATCATCAGGCCGTCGCGGGTGCCATGGCCAATGTCATCGCGCTCGAGCATGCTGGTGGCGGGTAGCACGATGTCAGCCATGCGTGCATGGGCGTTCCAGAACTGCTCGTGCACCACGATGGTCTGGGGTCGCCGCCAGGCGCGGGCCAGACGATGCAGGTCCTGATGATGGTGAAAGGGGTTGCCGCCCGCCCAGTAAATGAGCCGGATATGAGCGTACTGCTGCGTCTGTCCGCAGTAGGTGAAGGTCTCGCCGGGTCGCTCGAGCAGGTCGGTGATGCGCGCCACCGGAATGAAGTCGCTCACTGCATTGCGGCCCTGCGGCAGGGTGGGGCCGGGCACCAGCCGGTGCGGGCTGCCCACGCCATTGGTCGGTCCATAGGCAAAGGCCACGCCACCGCCCGGCAGGCCGATCTGCCCAAGCAAAGAGGCCAGCCCGACTGCAGCCCAGAAAGGCTGTTCGCCATGATCCGCACGCTGCAGCGACCAGGCGACATTGATGAGGCTGCGTGTGCCAACGAGCTGCCGGGCCAGATCGCGCAAGCGCTGCGCGGGCACCTGCGCGATCGGCGCGGCCCAGTCGGCATCCTTGACGATGCCATCGACCTGCCCGAGCAGATAGGCCGACCAGCGCTCAAAACCCACGCAGTAGCGCTGCAAAAAGTCCTGGTCATGCGCACCTGCCCGGATGATCTCGGTGCCCAGCGCCAGCATGACCGCCGTGTCGGTGCCGGGCCGGATGGGAATCCACTCGAGGGCATGCGCCAGCGCATCGGGCAGCGCCAGGTCGCTGCCCACCGGCGTGAAGTTGATGAAGCGACATCCTGCGCGGGCCAACGCGGTCAGGCCTTCGGGCAGACGATGTTCGGAAGCCGCCCCTGCGCCCACCTGGGCGTTTTTGGCGGGCGCGCCGCCAAACGAGACAAAAAGCCGGGTATGGGCCTCCAGCGTGGCCCAGTCATGCTGATGGGCCAGCAGATGATCCATGGTGCACAGCACATGCGGCAGCAATGCACGGCCCGCACCCAGGCTGTAGCTGTCCACATGACGCACATAGCCGCCCGTGGCGTTCAGGAATCGATGCACCTGGCTCTGGGCATGATGAAAGCGCCCGGCGCTTGACCAGCCATAGGAGCCCCCGAAAACAGATGAATTGCCGTGAGTGCCGATGACGCGGCGCAATTCAGCGGCAACGATGTCCAGCGCTTCATCCCAGGGCAGTTCAACGAAGGGCTCAAGCCCGCGGCCCTGGCCCCGTGCATCGGGGTCTGTGCCCCGCTCCAGGGCGCGCAAAAAGCCCTGGCGCACTGCGGGCCGCTGGACGCGCTGGGCGGATTGATAGGCCTGCCACATGGCCAGGCTCTGCGGCGTCGGCGCTGGATCCTCCCGAAAGGCACGCAGCCCGGTCGGCTCGCCCCGGTCATTGCGCACCACTTCGGCGGCGCCCCAGTGCGAAGAAGTGAGCTCGATGTTCAAGGGTTGGGCGGCAAGCGCGGTCATGCGGTCTCCTGGACGGCACAGGCCTTGGCACGCCATTTCGTGGCGTGAGGATTTGACCGTGCTCTGGCTCAAACTCTAGCATCCGGGTGCTCTGTACCCTCGGACTCGAATGGCGGCCTCTAGCCCGGGTGCCGATCCTGCTGCCAAGCCCGGCCGACCTCTGCGACCACTGGAATCACGCCCCATGCAAGCCCCCACCGCCCACGCCCTGCGCCCTCTCGAAGGCGTGCGCGTCATCGAGTTCTGTCATGTTGCCGCGGGCCCGTTCTGCGGGATGCTGCTGGCGGACTATGGCGCCGAAGTCATCAAGGTTGAATCGCCCGAGGGTGATGCGATGCGGCAGTGGCCCCCGATCACCGAGGGCTACAGCGAGAATTTCGCCTCGATCAATCGGGGCAAGCGTTCGATCGTGCTCAATCTCAAGGACCCCGAAGACCTCGCACGGGCCCGGGCACTGGTGCTCGAGGCCGATGTGCTCATCGAGAACAACCGGGCGGGAGTCATGCAGCGTCTCGGGCTCGGTTGGGACTGGTTTGGCCCACGCAAGCCCTCGCTGATCTACACCTCGATCTCGGCCTTCGGCCAGGACGGGCCGCGCGGCGCGGAAGGCGGCTTCGATCTGACCATCCAGGCGGCCGCAGGAGTCATGAGCGTCACGGGCGAGCCCGATGGCGCGCCGGTCAAGGCGGGCGTGCCCATGGTCGACTTTGGTGCGGGTCTCTATGCCGCCTTCACCATCGCCGCCCTGATTGCCCGCGTGCGTGCGGGCGGTCCCGGCGGACAGGTGGATGTGCCGATGTTCGCCACCACCATCGGCATGTCGGCCCTGCAGACCAGCGAGTACTTTGGCACCGGCCGCAATCCTCGCAAGCTGGGTTCGGCCCACCCGCGCAACGCGCCCTATCAGGCCTACCGCTCAAGTGATGGCTGGTTTGCGATCGCGGCTGGCAACAACAAGCTGTGGCAGCAGGTCTGTGACATCACGGGCACCCCCGAACTGCTCACCGATCCGCGCTTTGCCACGCCCACGCAACGCGCGGCCCATCAGGAAGTGCTGCGTGATCTGCTGGAGGTGGAGTTCGTCAAACACAGCACTGCCGAGTGGCTCGGTCGCTTTGCGCCCGCCGGCGTGCCCTGCGCACCCATCAATGGCTATGCCGAAGCGCTGGCCGACCCGCAGGCTGTGCACCTGCAGCTGGTGCAGCCCGCCGTGCTGCCCAATGGCGTGCAGACCCGCACCGTGGCGTGCCCGGTGCGCATTGATGGCCAGGTGGTTCCGGTGGATACCCGGCCGCCCGCGCTTGGGGAACACACGGCACAGGTGCTCGCCGCGCTGGCCACACGCGCCTGAGCCCGCCCAAGCGCTCCTTTCACGGCACATTACTCTTCACGGAACCACGCCATGAACACCACTGCTCCCACCCACGATCCGAAAGATCCGATCGCACCGCTGCGCCACTTCGTGCAGCAAATGACGAATCTGGTCGGTCAGACCCAGGATGAGCCCACCCTGCTCGCCAAGGGCCGCGAGTTGCTCTCTGCGCTGATCGCCGATGACCGCTGGCTGCCCGCCGAGTGCACCGAAGCGCAAGCCGGCGCCTACAGGCAATACCTGCTGCACTGCGATCCCCTGGAGCGGTTCAGCGTGGTGAGTTTTGTCTGGGGGCCGGGTGCCCGTACGCCGATTCACAACCACACCGTCTGGGGCCTGATCGGCATGCTGCGCGGTGCCGAGCTGTGTCGCGAGTACGAGCCTCAGGGCAGTGGTCAGGTGACTGCGCAGGGCCTGGAGCACATCCTGCGCCAAGGCATGATCGAAGCCGTCTCACCCACGGTGGGCGACTGGCATGTGGTGGCCAATGCCGTGCCTGATCAGCCCTCCATCAGCATCCACGTGTATGGCGGCAATATCGGCGCGGTGCGGCGCAGCGTCTTCGATGCGTCGGCAGGCACGCTGCGCGAGTTCATCTCCGGCTACAGCAGCACCACCATTCCCAACCTCTGGGACCGTTCAGCCAGCCTCAAGGCCGGTCCCCAATGATCAGTTATACCTGCAGCGGGGGCATTGCCAGCCTGCATCTGAATGCGCCGGCCAAGGGCAATGCGCTCTCGGCCGATATGGTCGATGCCTTGCTGCAGGCGGTGCATGAGGCCTCGAACGACGCCTCGGTCCATAGCCTTGTCCTCACCGGAGAGGGCCGGCATCTTTGCACCGGCTTTGATCTGTCCGACCTCGAGACCCAAAGCGAAGGCGACCTGCTCTTGCGCTTCGTGCGCATCGAACAGGTGCTTGATGCGCTCTGGCGCGCGCCAGTCCGTACGATCGCCTATGCACAGGGGCGCACCTGGGGCGCGGGCGCAGACCTGTTTGCCGCCTGTGACGTGCGCTGGGCCTGCCCACAGGCCACCTTTCGTTTTCCAGGCGCTGGATTCGGTCTGGTGCTGGGCACCCGGCGCCTGGCGCAGCGGGTGGGTCTGTCGGCCGCACGCGACTGGGTCTCGCTCGGTCAAGAGGTCAACGCAGAAAGCGCCAGAGCCGCAGGCCTGGCAACGCGGGTGCATGGTCTGACAGAAGCAGAAGGCGCTGAGGGTCAAGGCCGCGAGAACGGTCACAGCGGTCTGGGGGGGCTTCGCCAGACCATGATCGAACAGGCCTGCACCCTGCCGATGGTAGACCGGAGCACCCTCGCCGCCCTGCGTGCAGCCAGCAACCCGAACGCTGCACGTGACGCCGATGCCGATCTTGCTGCCCTGGTCAGATCGGCCGCGCGGCCCGGGCTGAAGGCCCGCATTGCCGATTACCGTGCACGTACGCGCGCGGCCAGCGCAAAGCCAACAAGCCCGCCGGTGAAAAGAGCACCCTGATCCAACAACACACACGGCCCACAGGGCACAAGGAGACGAGCGATGCAGATGGTGGATGTCAAGAATTTTGAAGATGGCACAACCCTGATCACCATCAATCGGGCCGAACGCAAGAATGCGATCTGTGCGGTGACCGCGCTGGAGCTGCAGCAGGCCTTCAGGGAGTTCGATGCCTCACCCACGCAACGTGCGGCAGTCATCACAGGCGCGGGTAATGACGCCTTCTCTGCGGGCGCCGATGTGACCAACCTGCCCGAGCTCTGGCGCTGCGTTCCCACGGTGGGCATCGCCACCGAAAAACCGGTGATCGCTGCGGTGGGTGGCTGGTGTGTCGGCGGTGCTCTGGTGGTGGCCATGATGTGCGACCTGATGGTGGCCGCAGACAACGCGAAGTTCTCGTACCCGGAAGCCAAGCTGGGCTTTACCGGCGGGCTGATTGCGGGTCTGCCGGTGCGCATTCCGCACAAGATCGCCATGGAGATGATGCTGCTGTGCCGCACCGTCGATGCGAAGCGCGCCTATGACATCGGATTGGTCAACGAGGTGGTGCCCACCGGCCAGCAGGTGGAGGCTGCGCTTGCCATGGCCCGTGAGCTCGCCACCTTCGCGCCGCTCGTGCTGCACACCATCAAGCGCTTCGTCATCAACGATGTCCTTCCCCAAGGCCCCTCCGAGAAAATGGGCCGCACCATGCGCGAGCTGGGCAAGGTCCGGGAGAGTGAAGATGGTCAGGAAGGCGCCCGAGCCTTCAAGGAAAAGCGCAAGCCGCAGTGGAAGGGGCGCTGATATGCGCGAACTTTCGAGTCGCTTCATGAACAAGGTCAGGGCGTACCCCTCAGGGTCGATCGGGCGGGTCCTCGGTCAACGCGCCCGCCGTCAGGTGCTGGGCATGGCGATCGCCCTGCCCGCAGCCCTGTCGCTGCTGCCCTCAGGCGTAGCAGCCCAGACCTGGCCCGCGCGTCCGATCAAACTGGTCGTGCCCTATCCCGCGGGAGGCAATGCCGACCAGATCGGCCGGCTGATTGCGGAACGGCTTTCAAACGCTCTGGGTCAACAGGTGGTGGTTGAAAATCGTGCTGGCGCCGGGGCCA
>JBEELY010000480.1:0-2696 GCA_041167925.1 Pseudomonadota bacterium
GCGTTGTCGTACAGGCCGTAATGCCGGCCGATGCGCTGACAGTGCGCAAGGATTTCGGGGGCATGCGCATATTTCTCGCTGGGCATATGCCCGGTTTCTTCGAGCAGGGGCATGTAGACCATCGAGGCTGTATCGCACTGCGCGCCGGGGTAGCGGTTCCAGTACCAGGTGCCGCCAAAGTCGCCGCCTTTCTCCAGAATGCGCACATCCTCGATTCCCGCCTCCTTCAGACGGGCTCCGGTCACCAGTCCGGCAAAACCACCACCGACAAAGGCAAAGGTGACATGGTCGGTGCGGGGCGCCCGGTGGGTGAAGGGGGTGTAGGGGTCCTTCAGGTATTCGGTAAAACGTCCGGTGAACTGCAGGTACTGCTCATTGCCCTCCGGTCGCAGGCGCTTGTTGCGCTCCTCGAGGTATTTGCGACGCAGTGCGTCCTTGTCGATCACGGCTGGGTTCATGAGCTTTTGTCTCCCTGGTTTTCAGAATGGTACGAAATCCGATGTGCGAGCTGCCCAGATCGAGCTCCTGGGGCTGACGCGCGCCTGGCCGGGCTCTCATGCAATAGTCATCGGAACAAAGATAAGAGCCGCCCTTAATGACGGTGTATCCGGGTTCAAAGTCATCCTGCACCAGTTCCCACACATTGCCGATCATGTCGTACAAGCCCAGGGCGTTGGGCGGATAGCAGCCCACCGGTGCGCGCCCTGCATGACCGTCCTCGGCTGTATTCCTCACGGGGAAAGGCCCTTGCCAGGTGTTGGCTGTCGTGCCCGTCTTGGCCGCTACCCCGGCTGTTGATGCGGAGGCTGTTGTCGCCGTTGCCGCTGAGGCCGCGTCCGCTGGCGCAGTGCGATCCTGGTGCCGAGCAGCCCATTCCCACTGCGCTTCGGTCGGAAGCTCTCGCCCCGCCCATCGTGCATAGGCCTGTGCGTCTTCGCGGGTGACGGCCACCACGGGCCACCGCTCCCGACCCGAGAGGTCGGACCCTGGCCCTTCAGGATGACGCCAGGATGCACCCGCCTGATACCGCCACCACTGCGTTGGATGGATCGCCTGTTGTGGGTGGGTGGGTGGAGAGAACACCAGCGCGCCAGGCTGACTCAACTCGGGCGGCAGACCGGCATGCCTTGCTGCATCGACTGGGCGTTCAGCCACCGTGCGGTAGCCCGTGGCCTCGACGAAGGCTGCAAACTGCGCATTGGTCACCTCGGTGCGGTCCATCCAGAATTCGCCCACCCGTGCGCTGCGTGCTGCTTCTTCGGGATAGCGGGTGTCGCCCATCGTGTAGGTCCCTGCAGGGACCCAGACCAGGTCTTCCTTTGCGGTCCAGTCAACCTCAGGGAGTTGCGTAGGGCAGGGGGGCGACGCAAGAGCGCTCTCAATGGGGTTCACGGGCTGTGACGATGGAGTCAAGCAGATCCATCCAGAGATGACGAGCAGACCGAGGGCGATCAGGCCGCCAACCCAAACCTTCCT
The DNA here is from genome assembly GCA_041167925.1 of Pseudomonadota bacterium. GTDB lineage: Bacteria > Pseudomonadota > Gammaproteobacteria > Burkholderiales > Burkholderiaceae_E > UBA4615. The sequence continues at coordinate 1,477 of JBEELY010000480.1, forward strand.
GGCAAGCTTCCACGTCTTCATGCCCCGAGCCAGCTCCTTTCGGGCGGGCTCCCCCTTGGCATCGCGTGGCTCAGTTGAACCAGTAGGTGAATTCATCATCCGGCGTGTGCGGCTGGTCGAGCGTCTTGTCGATGGGCACTGGCACGGCGACGAAAGATGGCCACAGCGGAGAGGGCAGACCGGCATGATGCTCACGCAACAAGCGCTCCAGGCGCTCCCGCTGTGCGCCTTCCTTGTCGATCAGGTTGTTGCGCTCGGTCGGGTCCTGGGCGAGATGGAAGAGCCATTGCTTGCGGGGTGCGGGCGAATCAATCAGCTTCCATCCTTCGGATTGCACGGCGCGGTAACCGCCGTCTCGCCAGAACAGAGGGCGGCGGTCTGTACGGGCGTCAGTACGGGCAGACGTCAGCAGATCAATGCCGTCAATGGGTCGATCGGCGGGCAGACGAGCCTGCGCCGCGGCGACGATCGTGGGCATCAGATCGATGTGTGAGGCAGGCAGATTCTGCACGCTGCCGGCCTCGATGCGCTGGGGCCAACGGGCGGCAAAGGGTACCCGGATGCCGCCCTCGAAATGGGTGAGCTTCCAGCCGCGGTAGGGCGCATTCAGGTCTCTTAGCCCCAGCGAGCCGGGTGCCCCATTGTCGCTGGTGAAGATCACCAATGTATTGCGGGCCAGTCCGTGCTTGTCCAGGCTCTGAAGAATGCGCTCCACGCTGCGATCCACCGAACGGATCATGGCGGCATAGACGCGCTCGCGATGATCAGGAATGTGCGCGAGCGCGTCATAGTCCGCACGACTGGCCTGTAGCGGGGTGTGCACACCCCAGTGAGCCAGGTACAAAAAGAAGGGCCTGGCACGATTGGCCGCGATCACGCGCAGCGCTTCATCCGTGAAGTAATCGGTGAGATAGCCGGCGGGCTCGAACCAGCCCGAGCCGTTGTAGCTCACCGCATAGCGCATGTTGGGCCACAAGAACCGATCCACAGGATCATGCTCAGCTCGCAGATTGACGGCCCGCGAATCGTCATGCGGCAGATACAGGCCACTTTCCATGAAGAGAGTTTCATGAAAGCCCTGGGCATTGGGGCGCATCTCGGGTGTATTGCCCAGATGCCATTTGCCGATGTGCACGGTGTGATAGCCCCGCGCTTGCAGCACCTCGGCCAGAGTGACTTCACTGCCGGGCATGCCGAGCTCGCCAAAGGGCTTTGCAGAT
>JBEELY010000220.1:0-4393 GCA_041167925.1 Pseudomonadota bacterium
GTTGGGGAGCGCAGGACAGGCGCCTCGCCGGCGATCGCCGGTTGTTCCTGACCGGTAACACGCTGTCACGGGCCGACATCCTGTGGGCCGCGAAGGTGCTGCGCATCTTCGAATGCGGTTATCCGTTCGCGCAGCGCTTCCCGGCTTTGAACGGGTGGTTCGAGCGTGTCAAGGCGCGGTCGGCTTTTCATGCCGGCGTGCTCGGGCCGAATCTCGCAATGCATCGCTTCTTCCGCGTGAAGTCGGCCGTAGCGCGGATGCTCGGCGGCGGGCTTGGGCGTGTAGCGGGGCGATGAGTGCTACTGCGGAAAGTCGACGAGTCATGGGCATCCAAACACAAAGGGCCACCCCTTTCGGGGCAGCCCTTTGTGTTTGATGGTGGAGCCGGCGGGAATCGAACCCGCGTCCGCAAGTCTTCTACGTAACCGATCTACATGCTTAGCCGCGTCATTGTGTTCTCGTTGCGGTGCATGCCGACGGGCAGGCGCGCCTCACAACCAGCCACCTATTTTTTAGCTCCTTGGCAAGTGGCCCGCCAAGGCACGGTCCGATGTGAATGACACTGCTGTTCCTTGCGGAACCCGGGCCATCGGCAACCCGGTGCAGCGGCTTAGGCCTTAAGCGGCCAGAGCGAAACGCTCGTCGTTGGCGTTTGAAGTTTTCTAGAAGGATTTACGAGGGCACTAGAGTCCTCGGCATGCACTGAAACGCTTCACTACCCACGTCGAAACCAGGTCGGCCCCGGGTTCTTCTCGCAAGTATAGGCGCGATGCAGCTTTTACAAGCGGCCAGGCTGCAAACTTTTTTCTGGGGCTCGCGCCTCAGTCTGCCGCCTTGCTCACCCGCTGGATCGCGGCCGCGCGACTGGTCTCGATTGGCAGGATTTCGATGAAACCGCTGGTCTCGAACACCTCGAGCACAAAGCCATGCAGTTCGCACACCACGAGTGCGCCGCCATGGTGTTGTGACCGGTGGGCCAGCATCAGCATCAGGCGCAGGCCCAGGCTGGTGATTGAGTCGAGTTCGGCCAAAGACAGCACGATCTGATGGCCGGCTTCATCGGCCAGCGGCAGGAGCTTTTCCGAGAGTGCCGCGACCTGTGACGCGTCAAGCCGCCCTCGAAGCTGAACGAAATGGATGCTTCCGATGTGTGAATGAAGAACGTCCATGAACCAGTGTCAGGCGAAGCCGGATCAATTCTCGAAGTGCAGTGTAAGCCGATGGGTCTGACCGTCAGGCGCCGGGGTCTGGATGAGTTTGTCGACAGACCTGCGCACGAGATGACCGGCCACGCGCGCCAGATGATGCTCGCTTTCGAGCGCTTCGGCTGCAGCAGGCCGGCGCTCGGGGCACTCCAGCATCGGACCGCGGTAGTCCAGCACCACATGCAGCGTGTCTTCATCAAACACCAGTTCACAGGCGATGTCCTCGCGGCGGGTGTTGAGCAGGGCGAGCGCTTCGACCGCCTCGCCGCTCACTCGGGCCGCCCGCACGATGAGATCGCGGCGAGCGCCCCAGACGCTGCCCATCCGCAAAAAGAAGGCCTCGAGCGCCTCGAAATCAAAAAGGTCGAGCGTATCTGGCAGGCGCTCCCGGTTGCGAATGCCAATGCGGAAAAGCAGTGTCAGGCCGATAGCCACCACAGCCGCCATGGTCAGGCTCGATTCGTAGAGCGGGCGCAGCAGCTCGGGCATGCCCTCCTTGAGTTGAGGCATGGCCAGCGGTAACAGACCAGCCACCAGAGACAGACCCACCACAAACCTGCGGCGCTCGCTCAGCAATCGCGACTGGGTCATCTGCATGCCGCTCACCATCATGTAGGCCGCGGTATAGACCATGATCGCGCCGACCACTGGCTTGGGAATCAGCCCGAGCAGGGCGATGCCCTTGGGCATGAAGGCTGCCAGAGCAAGCAACACCGCGGTACAGGGGGCAACAATGCGGGCCGCGGCGTTGGTTGCGAACATCAGGCCCACATGCGACGACGACAGACCCACCGGCATGCCCGAGAGCAGACCCGCCGCCGCATCGCCCAGCGCACCCGCCTGCACGCTACCGCGTCCTTGTACGAAGTCGATCTGTCGCCAGCGCGGATCAATCAGACGCTGAATGCCCACCTGAACGCCCAGATTGTCGACGCTGATAATCAGCGCCAGGGCGATGACCACCGGAATGAGCGTCAGACTGAACTCGGGCGAAGCAAAACGAATCACTGGCATGCCGAACCAGGGCAGCGATTGCACTTCCTCGATCGCGGCCTGTGGAATCAGGCCCAAGGCCACACCTGTGCCCGAGCCCACCAGCAACCCCAGGCCCACCGCCACCAGGCGAAACCGACCAGTGTCAAAGAGGGTGACTGCAACTACCGTGGCCAGCGTCAGCGTTGCAACGCCTAGACCCAGTGGGTTGATCCCTTCGGCAGCCAGCGTGGCGGATCCGGTGAATTGCATGAGTGCAGTGGGCGCGATGGCCATGCCCAGACCCAGAATGACCACGCCACACACCTCGGCCGGAAAGCAGATCTTCAGAGCAGGAAGCAATCGTGCGATCAGGAGCTCGCAAACGCAAAGCATCAGCGCGAATCCGGCGACCATGGGGATGCCGCCCACGCTGCCCGCATAGATCAGCGCAGACAGATGAACCGGTGTTGGAATGAACACACCGAGCTGGCCACTGCCCCAGGGCGGGCGCATGACCTGGAGTCCGGTGGCCAGGGCGCAGGCAAACAGGGTTCCGGCGATCAGTCCACTGGTCTCGGGCGTGGTCAGGCCGAGTGCGCCCGCGAGCACTAGCGGATAGACCATGAACACCATGACCATGGCCGCATGCTGCAGCGTGAGTACCGCCAGCGGCCCCAAGGGCGGGCGGCTGGTGGGGCCGTAGTCCAGGCCGTCGTCGGGCCCGGGCGTGCGGGCAGTCTCGGCCTGGGGTGGGCTTGTGGAGGTCACGATACCGAAGTCGGTCGGGCGTTTTGGGTGGGTCCAGCGCTACGAATCTGCAGCCCTCAGCCCTTCAGCCCGGTCTCGGCAATCATCTTGGTCCAGACCTGAAGCTGTTCACGCTGATAGCGTGTGGCCTCGTCGCGGCTGGAAGGGATGGCCGTGATGCCGCGCTTGAGCAGCGTGTCGCGGACCTCGTTTGTGCGCAGGATGGCGGTCACCTCGGCATTCATGCGATCCAGGATCTCGTTGGGCACGCCGGCCGGGGCGGTCAGGGCCCACCAGCCCGAAAAATCGGGTGGCGTGGGAAAGCCCGCTTCGGCATAGGTGGGTACATCGGGCAGCAGCGGATGGCGCTGCGCGGTGGGCACGGCCAGCGCGCGTACCTTGCCGGTCTGCAGCATGGCCTGCGAAGAAGAGATGTCGGCTACCAGATACTGCACATGGCCAGCCGCCAGATCGGTCACCGCCGGGGGTACCGACTTGTAGGGCACATGCGCAATGTTCAGGCCCTGCTGCTTGGCGAAATGGCCCATGAAGGTGATGCCACCGGTATTGCCGCTGCCGTAGCTCAATTTGCCGGGATTGGCGCGAATGTGCTCAACCGCCTCTTTGAGCGTACGGGCCGGGCTGCTGGCCGAGGCCAGAAACACATACGACAGCGCTGCCACCATCGTGATGTAGCTGAAGTCCTTGAGGGTGTCGTAGTTCACGCCATCGGTCAGTCCGCCCGGGCTTGCGGCCAGACCGGAGTTGGTCAGCATGCCGAAGGTATAGCCGTCGGGGGCCGAACGGGCCACGAGCGAGGTACCGATGGTGGAGTTGGCGCCCGGCTTGTAGTCGATCACGATGGGCTGGCCGAGCTTTTGCGACAGGGGCTCGGTGTAGGAGCGGGCCAGCACATCCGAGGCCGAGCCCGGCCCGAAGGGCAGGATGAGCTTGATCGGCCGGTTGGGCCAGCCCGCAGCCTGTGCGAAGGCGCGCGGCGCACCAGCCATCAGGGCGCCTGCGCCCAGTGTACTCAGCAAATGACGGCGGTTCATGGACATGTCAACGCTCTCCAGGAGAAAAATGCCTCGGCAAAAGGACAGCCAAGGAGCTGTGCATTATCGGACAATGCGTGTCGCCTTCAACCCTGCGGGCTGCCTTCAAGGCCTGCTACTCCGTTTCAGCCATGACCGACCCGATGCCCTCTCTTTTCTCCGCAGATGCCCCTGGCCCCTTGCGCGGCCTGCGGGTGATCGAACTCGGCCAGCTGATTGCAGGCCCTTTTGCCGCCAAGACACTGGCCGACTTTGGCGCCGAGGTCATCAAGATTGAGCCGCCCGGCACGGGCGATCCGCTGCGCAAATGGCGCCTGCTCAAGGACGGCACCTCGGTCTGGTGGCAGGTGCAGTCGCGTAACAAGCGCTCGCTCGCCCTGGATTTGCGCAGCCCCGAAGGCCAGGACATCG
>JBEELY010000258.1:0-2652 GCA_041167925.1 Pseudomonadota bacterium
GGCTCATGTGATTGCGCCTCGCGGTTGGGCTTTACTCGAAGGTAAACACCGCCATGCTGCCCGAATACTCGTAACCCACCAGCAGCAGCGCCTTGCCATTGGGGCTCTTGTTGGCCGGCACGAACTTCAGGCCCTCGGGGCTGATGTCGCCTTCGGCCAGGGTGGTGGTGTTGCGGATGTACTGCGCGAAGCTCGGCTTGGTCGGGTCGCTGATGTTGTAGACCAGGATACCGCTCGCGCGCTCCAGACCGATGAAGGCATAGGTCTGGCCGCGGACCGTGCCCACGACAACGCTCTCGGGTTCGGGGCCCTTGTTGTCCATCCGACCTTTAACGCTGCCGGAGTTCAGCAGCGCACTGCGATTCACGGTGTCGTCGCTGGCATCGTTGTAAACGATGCGCTCGATGTCCGAGCCTGAATCAAACACCATCTTGCCGCTGTCGACCTCAATGATGGAGAAGGACCGACCGCCCAGCACGTAGAGCTTGTCGTAATCGCTGTCGGCGTCGGTATCGCCCAGGTTAATGGCACTGCCGTCTGCGCGCTTGGCCGATTTGGCCATGACCGTCAGACGACCGAGTTCGGCATCGGTCTTGAGGGTGGCGCCGTTGGTGAAGGCCGTGGCATCAAGGGTGAGGGCGCTGATGCGGGCAGTTTCATCGGGGTTCAGAAAGTCGTCGCGGTCGTCACCTTCGTTGGCCGTGATGACATAGGTCTTGCCCTGATGATTGAAGCTGGCGATGCCGTCGGGCATGTAGATGCCGTATAGGCCGGGATAGGTCTTGAGGGTGGCCGGTACCGAGACCGTACCCGAGAGGTAGCGGTCCGACGGCGCGAGCTTGTTGCGCTCCAAACCATGGTCCTTGTAGCCCATGGCGATGATCTTGGTGATGCGCTTGCTGTCCAGATCGACCACGGCAATCGCATTGTTCTCCTGCAGCGTCACAAAGGCAGTCTTGCTGTCTTCAGAGATGGTCACGTACTCGGGTTCAATGTCCTGCGCCACGGTGGCACCCGGGCGTCCAATGCGCACGTCGGCCGGCAGTTCGGCATGGCGTGCACCGCCCACATTGAAGGCCTTGAAGTCCAGGGTGACAGCATCGGCCGTGACCGGCGCGTCGTCCTTGATCGGGATGATGGAGATCGTGCCTTCCGGATCGACCGACGTGCCCGCCACGAAACTGGTCGGCAGTTCGCCCTCATTGGCCACCACCAGGAACTTGCCATCGGGCGAGAAGGCCACGCCATCGGGCAGCGCGCCCACTTCCACCGACTTCAGGAAGGTGACCGACCCGTTGCCGGCAATCCGGTAAAACGCGATCCGACCGTTGTCGGTCTTGACACTGGCCTGAACCGCGATGGCCAGCAGGTTGCCGCTCACATCCAGGCTTTGTACGCCACCGGCGACAAAGCCGTTTTCGGTGAGCAGATCGGCCGCTACATTGGTGGTCGTGCCCTCGGTCAGGTTGGAGCTGCTGACGGCACTGGCCAGGGCGGTCGTGGGCAGGCTTTCCAGGCTGATGCGACGGAAGGACGACTTGGTGGACGTGGTGTCTACCGTGATGAAGGCGGACTTGCTCGCGGCATGAAAGGAGACGATCTCCGCGACCAGACGGGTCGCGACCGAGGCATCGTCGGTGGCATGCGTCCCCGTAAACGGTGCATAACGCGCGACCAGGGTCAGCTTGGGCTCGGCGCGAACGTTGTCGTAGGTCTTGCGGAAATGCTTGCGGGCATCGTCGGCGCTCTTGAGGTTCACGCCCGAGGCCAGCTTGCTGCTCAGATCATCGTCGCTGGTCGACTCCCACTTCGCCGGGGCCGTGGCGTTGGCGGCCAGGCGGGTCAGGTCGATTTGCAGCCCGTTGTCGGGGTTGTCGTCCTTGTCGAGCGATTGCAGCAGGCGGGCAATCGCCAGCGCTGCGGGGTCATCCGGCGACGAGCCCGACGCCAGCTCCATCGGCGTGATCAGCGCGCGCGCCTTGGCTGCCGGCAGGGCCAGACCGGCCAGCTTGAAGGTCACCTCATCGCCTTCGCGGAATTCGAACTTGCCGCTTGCGTCTGTCGTGCCGCTCAGTCCCGAAGAGGTGCTGTAGCTCGCCCCTTGCACTGCCGAATCAAGGAAGACCCCCGATTGAACGTTGTCACCCGACGAGCAGGCTTGAAGAAAGGCAGCGACGGCCAAAGCAATGGCCGAAAGGCGAAGAGCGGGCATGGAGGACTCCAGAGTAGGAGCCTCCGATTTTTTTCATGGCCGATGACAGTCGCGCGTCAACCGGATGAAACTTGCGCGTCAATTTGATGAAGCTTCAATGACATCGTGCCAAGGTGAGGCCCCTCGGCCTGCACCGGCGGCGCTCGGTCTGCGCCGCCCCAAAGCCTTGGGCCTCACTGATCGAACATGATCACGCTGCGAGTGATGCCGCCTTTTTTCATGTTCACGAACCCGTCATTGATCTGATCGAGCTTGATGCGCGCAGAGACCATCTCTTGCAGTCGCAGCTTGCCCTGCCGATAGAACTCGATCAGGCGGGGCATGTCGGTGCGAAAGCGGTTCGAGCCCATGGATGAGCCCTGAATACGCCGCTCGCGCAGCAGATCGAAGCCATGCAGCTCAATCTTGGTGCCGAAGGGAATCATGCCGATCACGGTGGC
>JBEELY010000347.1:0-2831 GCA_041167925.1 Pseudomonadota bacterium
AAGCCGCGTGCGAACTGTGCGGCTCGCCCCTGTCCAGATGGCAAGGCCTGACGGCCTGACCTCTCAGTGCGAGTCACCAGCCTCAGCCTGAATCTGCGCGCGCAGGGCCTTCCAGACCACCGGCGCATCGGGCCTCACGCCGCGCCAGAGAAAGAAAGACTCGGCCGCCTGCCCGACCAGCATGCCCAGACCGTCTTCCACCCGGGGGCAACCCTCTGCCTGGGCCAGCCTCATGAACGCTGTCGGCCGGGCGCCGTAGACCATGTCGAGGGCCACATGGGCCTGGCTAAGCAGCCCGCGGGGCAAGGCCGGCAACTCATCGTTCAGGCCTGCCGAGGTGCCATTGATGACGAGGTCGAAGCGGCCCTCGGCAAGCTCCAATCCGCCTGCCTGCAGCACCCGGGCCTGGTCGGCAGGCAGTGTCGGAAAGAGATCATCCTGCAGCGCCCTGGCGCGCGCAGCGGTACGGTTGGCCACCGTGAGGCTTGCCACGCCGGCATCAAGCAGGGGGCCGATCACGCCGCGCACGGCACCGCCCGCGCCCAGAACCAGCACATGGGCCTCCTCCAGTACGCAGCCGATACGACCCGTCAGATCGCTCACCAGGCCGGCACCATCGGTGTTGTCGCCCAGAATGCCCTGCGCGCCGAAGACCAGGGTATTGACCGCACCCGCCTGACGGGCACGGTCGGTGAGGCGGTCGGCCAGCGCGGCCGCCTCGAGCTTGAAGGGCACGGTCACGTTGCAGCCCGCACCGCCTGAGGCACGAAAGGCGCGAACGGTATCCGCAAAACCTTCGAGCGGCGCGAGCAGGCGCTCGTAGCTCAGGTGCTGACCGGTCTGAGCCGCAAACCTGGCGTGGATGTCGGGCGAGCGGCTGTGCGCGATCGGATTACCGATCACTGCGTAGCGTGCGGGTTTCGAGTCCGTCATGGGTAAAGGTCCAGGTTCGAACAATCTGAAGGATGTCACCCTGGCGCGCCATTTCGTCTGGAAAGCGGGCATAGGGCTGCCCTGCGTAGACGATCTGGCGCACGGCACGGTTGAGGGCCTCGTGGCGGGATTTGCGGTTGACGATGACGTCGACCACCTGCCCGTGCCGGTCGATTTCGACCGTAATGATCAGGGAGTCGTACATCTTTCCGCGCGCTTCGGCGGGATAGCGTTCGGTGCCAATACGCTCGACCTGACTCGCCCAGTCGGCCACATACTGCGCGTGCACCGCACCGATCGCATTAACCCCGAACGTCATACGACGCGGCCGCTTGTTGTAGTCCTCGATGTTGCGTTCGATCTCGGCCTGCATGCGCGCCAGCACGGCCTCGCGGGTCTCGCGATCGGCCGCGTCGGGGCGCGGTGCATCGGGCGCCGGACGAAGCGGCGCCAGGCCCTGTTGCTGCCGGCTGAGGGCAAGCAATTCACGCTGACGTGCCTCGAGTGCTTCCAGTCGCTGGCGTTGCAGCAGGAGATCGGTGCCATCACGGGCGGTCTCGCTCGGCGGCAGGGGCGATTTCGCGCGACCGCGTTCATGTTCGCCGCCGCCTTCCTGATCCACCTGGGCAATCACATCGGCCTTGACCGGACGACTGGTGCTGCGGGTATTCAGGAGCACGATCTCCATGCCCTGATCCTGAGGACTGAGGATGACCGGCAGCGGAGGCGCAAAGCGAAGGGTGAGCATCAGGGCATGCACCAGGAAGGAAGCCAGCAACGCCAGCCCCAGGGGCTCGCGCAGCCAGTCCTTCATGGCGTACCGGCGGCGGCCGACTCCTGGGAAGGCGCCGGGGCGTCGGCCTGGGAAGGCTCAGCTCCATCAGGATCGGGATGCGCCACGGCTACCGCGCCGATCGCAACCGTCTCTTCCATCGCCTCGAAAGCTGCGATGTCGTCCATGTCCTCAAGGGCTGCGCCCGCTTCGCTACCGGCCGACTCCAGCACCCCCGCGAAACGGCCGGAGGCCTCGAGGTCGAGCTCATCGAGGGCGGTCAGGTCGACCAGGATCTGCCGGCCCGCGGCCAGACCCTGTGCGGGCAGCTCGGGCAGGCGCAGGAACAGGGGCGCATGCAGCAGACGCACCAGGTCATCGCGCAGGATGACCGCCGGCAGACGCGCCGCACTGCCCTGCTGAGTCACCCAGCGCAGACACCAGTAACGCTCCATGCGATTCTGAAAATCGCCATAGGCCGCATGCCGGGCATCGAAGGCCGAAATGATGGCAAAGACATCGGCATCGCCGCGGGTGTGAGGCAGGGTTTGGCTGCAGGCCAGTGCGATCAGCTGACGCTGGTTAAGCAGGTCGACATAGCGCCGAAGTGGTGAAGTGGACCAGGTGTATTGCGCAACGCCCAGGCCTTGGTGGCCTGAGGGCTGGGTGGTCATGACGACCCGGCCGCCAGGCTGCTGGGCCCGATAGATGCCCAGGGCGCGGTGATCGGCCAGCCAGCGGCCCCAGGTGGCATTGGCCAGGATCATCAGCTCGGCCACGATGCGATCGAGGGGTGCATCGCGCCGACGCTGCACGATGCGCACACTGGAGCTGCCATCGGCCTGCAGATCGACATAAAAACTGAAGTCGGTTCGATGCCTGGCCTCGGGCTTGCCGCGAACCTCGTCGCGCCCCCTGGACAGCGCAAGCGTGAGGCGCCAGAGCACGCGCAGCGCTGCCGCCTCGCTCAACCCGCCCAGTGCATCGTTCGGGTCTTCGAGGCGAGCCTCGGTGATGGTGTCATCGAGCTGATCGTGGCGCAGGTTGGCCGCCACACGAATGCGTTCAAGTGCCGTGAAAGTGGACTGCACTGCAGTGCCGCTGGCATCGAGGTCGGCATACAGCG
>JBEELY010000363.1:0-7458 GCA_041167925.1 Pseudomonadota bacterium
AGCCTGCCCTCGGTGGGGGAGGGCGGCGTGCGCCGGCACATTGAGCTCGGCGCCAAAGGACAGCCCGATCAGGTGGACGCTGCATTCGAGCGACTCATGCAGGGCGTGAAGGCCTTGGGCGGCATGATCGATCCAGCCTGAAGGCGCCTTCGTGCGCGCGGCTGCAAACTGAATAAAAAAGGCCGCCCGAAGGCGGCCCCGCTCGAGACATGTCTTGGCGCTGCTTTCTCAGTGAGCGGAAGCGCTGCGACGCGAGCCAGCGGTGGTCTTGGTCGCTGCGGCGACATTGGCTTCGGCCATTTCGACGACCTGCTTGCCCGCTTTGTTGGCCTGATCATAAGCAGTGCCGGCAGCGGCCATGGCCGACTTGACGAAGCTCACGATGCCCTCGGTACCTGCCGGCGCCGTCTTGGCCATGGCGTCAACCATGGCGTGCATTTGACGATTGCCTTCGGCAACCTGCTGCTCAACAGCCTTGGCAAAGTCGTTGCCGGTTTGCTGGGCGATATCAAACACATGCTTGGCATAGGCGGCCACCTTGTCGCCACTGGGCTGGGCCTGCGCAGCGGCCAGATCAGCGAGTTGCTTGACGTCTTTGGCTTCGAACAGGGCACTCAGCTTATCGGTGGTTTCAGCCAGGGTCGAGCGGGTGGCAGCGACGTTGAGCTGGGTGAGTTTTTCAAGGGCGGACAGCGATGAGGCGGTCATGGCCTGGAGAGATTCGAGGTTGGACTTGTGCATCGCAACGAGTTGTTCGGGCGTCGAGAACATGGTCACTCCTGTGCAGGGCAATATGGACGGTAGGTGATCGGATCGCCTTGAAAAAGACCGAATTGCTGCGGTGAAATCTTCTTCAGGACCTGCGTTTGTTGCAACGCAACATCACGGAGTATAGGGAGTGTTGAAAATTAGTCAAGCTCTTTTTGGTGCGTTGCACAAAATTTGTTGGTGCACCGTGGTGACGCCTGAAAATCGGGTATCTCAGGATCTGGAGACGACTTGAAGCCTGAAGTCCAAGTGCATGAAAGAAAACGGAAATTCAACTTTCTGGCATTGATTTTCTGTGCTACGCTCCAAATATGGTCGTCTTTATCGATTTCTTTCGCGCCCTTCGTGCGTCAACTGGCGCGAGCGAGTTTCCTTTTGGTCTGAGGCTGAGATCGATTGCTTCGACCGGTCTGTGCGCCCTGGTGCTGAGTGCAGGGGTGTTCGCTTCCCAGCAGGCCATTGCGCAAACGCGTCCGGCAAAGCTTGCGTCGGGCGCAAAGACCGAGCAGGCCACAAAAGACACCAGGAAGGCGGCCGGCTCACCTAAAAACGTCCCGCAAAGAGCGGCGAGCGCAACATCAAAAAGGCCTGCCACCGTTGCGCGTCAGCAGGACGCGGCCAAAGCAGTCAAGAGTGCGGGCAGTGCCGCAGACCCTAAGGCCAAAAATCAGCGGGTCTCGTTTCGCGCCGGGTCGCCTGGTGCAGGAGCTGCGGCTTCGGCAGGCGTCGCCGCCGCTGCGGGCGGTCTTGCTGCGCCCACCATCGGCAGGGCCATTGGCTTGCACCATGCTGCCGATCCTCTCGCACTGCGATCCTCGGTGGCGTTGGTCATGGACCAGACCACGGGCCAGGTTGTCTACCAAAAGAACCCTCAGGCTGTCCTGCCGATTGCGTCCATCACCAAGCTCATGACAGCCATGGTGGTGATCGACTCGGGCGCATCACTCACCGAGGTGCTCAAGGTGACCGAGGCCGATCGGGATACCGAACGCCACAGCAGTTCGCGCCTGGCGATCGGCTCTGAAGTCACCCGAGCCGACATGCTATTGCTGGCGCTGATGTCGTCCGAGAATCGGGCAGCGCATGCGCTGGGTCGGCTGCATCCAGAGGGTCTTTCGGCCTTTGTGGCGGCCATGAATGCAAAGGCCCGCGCCCTGGGTTTGTATGAGACCCAATTTACTGAGCCTACCGGACTGTCGGGCGGCAATGTCTCCAGTGCCCGCGATTTGGCGCGTCTCACGACTGCTGCCCATGCCTATCCACTGATCCGCGAATACTCCACCGCCAATGGCCGAACGGTGGATGTCGGTCGGCGGCAAATGGTGTACAGAAGCACCAATCGGCTGGTGGACCATCCGCATTGGGATCTCGGTCTGCAGAAGACGGGCTACATTTCGGAAGCGGGCAAATGCCTCGTCATGCAGGCCACGATCGATGGTCGCGCCATGGTGATCGTGTTGCTTGACGCCAGTGGCAGCCAGGCCCGCTTCGCCGACGCCGAGCGCCTGCGTCGCTGGCTCACGGAGTCAGGGCAGCCAGCGCAACCGGTCGCGCCAGCGCCTGCCGTGCCGCCGCAGGCTGTGCCGTCGCTGTCCAGCCAGCCGGCTCAGCCCGCCGTGCCTTCGTAGCCAAGCGCGAGCGAAATCTGGCGCGCGGTCGCGCACAACAAATCGATCCAGGCATCCTGCAGAAAATCGGAAGGCGCCGAAATCGAGAGCCCGGCCACCAGCCGCCCCGAGTCGTCCCTGATGCCCGCAGCAATGCAGCGTACGCCGAGTTCGAGTTCTTCGTTGTCGCGGGCATAGCCGCGTGCGCGTACAAGAGCCAGTTCGCGGTCGAGTTGGGGCAGGTCGGTCAGACTGTTGCGCGTGTGTCCGGCAAGGCCCGTACGGGTGGCATAGGCACGCACAGCACGAGGGTCATCCGCAGCGAGAAACAGCTTGCCCACCGAGGTGAGATGCAGGGGAGCACGCCCGCCGACCGCACGGACCACCTGCATGCCGCTACGTTCGGATACCGCCCGCTCGATGTAGACGATCTCGTCGCCCTGGCGGATAGAAAGGTTGACTGGCTGGTGTGTGGTGCGGTGCAGGTCACGCATCGGACCCAAGGCCGCATCGCGCACATTGAGGCGCGCCTTGACCAGATTGCCCAGCTCCAGCAGACGGATACCGAGCTGGTAACTGCCGGGCTCTGCACGATCGACAATCCGCGCCGCCACCAGATCGTTCAGAATGCGGTGTGCGGTGGAAGGATGCAGCCCGGTGCGCTGAGACAAGGCCTTCAGACTGACCGCGTCGGTTTGCTCTGCAAGCGCATCGAGCAGGCCGACCAGCCTGTCGATTACCTGGATCGCCCCCTTCGTTCCAGATCCCTCGGATCGGTCAGAGGCGGCGCTTGCAGGCACAGAGCTGGGGCGGGGCATGGTCGCAGGAGGGGATTCAGTATCGTGGTAGCTTATATCAAATCGTGAAATGAGTGTCGAATTCGTCGTTACAGCGCGGCGTGTCAGGAAGGAGCCCTTGTGAGAGTCGCCCTGTTCATTACCTGCCTGGTTGATCTGATGCGGCCTGAAATTGCTGAGGCTACGGTCCGGCTGCTCGAGTCTGCCGGGTGTACGGTTGAGGTACCCATGAGCCAGACCTGCTGTGGTCAGCCGGGCTTCAATTCAGGTGACAGCGCTGCCGCCAGGTCGCTCGCGCGCAAGTACCTTGATGAATTCGAGGGCTTCGATCACGTGGTCGTACCTTCCGGGTCTTGCGGTGGCATGATCCGGCGCCACCATCCCGAATTGCTGGCTGACGATCCCGACCTGCGTCGACGGATCGAAGCGCTCGCCCAGCGGACCTGGGAGCTCACCAGTTTTCTGCACGACGTACTTGGCATCACGTCCTTGCCAGGACGCCATGAAGGCACGGTCACCTATCACGATTGCTGCAGTGGCCTGCGCGAACTGGGCGTGCAAGCCCAGCCGCGTGCGCTGATGGCGATTAATCCGGCCCTGCGTCTGGTCGAAATGAAGGATGCGCGCGCCTGCTGCGGCTTCGGCGGTGCGTTTGCAGTCAAGTACGACGACATCTCGGCCGCCATTGCCGATGAAAAGATTGAGCGCATCCATGCGACGGGTGCGCCCTGCGTGGTGATGGGCGACCTGGGTTGCATGTTGCATCTCGAAGGCCGGCTGCGACGCACCGGCGATGCGGTCACGCAGGTGCTGCATGTGGCGCAGGTGCTCGCGCCTGAGCAGTCCTGATCCCGATTGATCCTGGGAGTACGAGCCATGCAGGTCCAGTCAATGCACTTCAAAGCACGTGTCGGTCAGAAACTGGCCGACGTGCGACTGCAACAGAACCTTAAGATCCTCTCCCAGCGCTGGACGGTGGGCAGGGCGCAGGCGCTGACCGAACTCGACGATTTCGAGGCCACGCGCGACGAGGCGGTCGCCCGTCGCAATCGGGCCTTGCAGCAGCTTGATGTCTGGCTTGAGCAGTTCGAGCGGGCGGCCACGGCCCGAGGCACGACCGTGCTGTGGGCCGAAACGCCTCAGGATGCCGCGCGCTTGGTGGTCGAAATTGCACGCCGTCATGGCGTGCAGAAGGTGACCAAGTCCAAGTCCATGGTCTCCGAAGAAATGGCGCTCAACCGGCACCTGGAGGCGGCGGGCGTGAAGGTGGTCGAAACCGATCTGGGCGAGTACATCCTGCAGATCAACGACAACGAGCCGCCCTCGCACATCGTTGCGCCGGTCGTGCACAAGAGCAAGGACGAGGTCTCCGATCTTTTTGCGAAGGTGCATCAGCGCCCACGTCTGACCGACATTCCGCAAATGACTCGCGAGGCCCGCGAATTTCTGCGTCCTCACTTTCTGAGTGCCGACATGGGGATCTCGGGTGGCAACTTCATCATTGCCGAGACTGGCTCGGTAGCGGTCTTCACCAATGAAGGCAATGAGGGTCTGTGCACCGTGCTGCCGCCCAAGGTGCATGTGGCGGTCACCGGCATCGAAAAGGTGCTGCCCACGCTCGAGGACCTGGCCACGGTCGCCCGCCTGTTGCCCCGATCGGCCACCGGACAATCGATCTCCAACTACTTTTCGCTGCTGACCGGGCCGCGCGCACCCGGCGAGCAGGATGGCCCTGAACATGCATATGTCGTGCTGGTCGACGGCGGCCGCAGCGGCTTGCTCGGCGGCGAGTTCGAGGACATGCTGCGCTGCATCCGTTGCGGTGCCTGCATGAACCATTGCCCGGTCTACCAGAAGGTGGGCGGTCATGCCTACGGCTGGGTCTATCCTGGCCCGATGGGCTCCGTGCTGACCCCGGCCTATACCGGGCTGGAGCAGGCCATCGACCTGCCTCAGGCCGCCACGATGTGCGGCGAGTGCCATGTGGTGTGCCCCATGAAGATTCCCCTGCCTGACCTGCTGCGCAAACTGCGCGAACGTCAGATGGACCGGGGGCTACGACCGCTCTCGGAGCGACTGGCACTGCGGGTCTGGGGATGGGCGGTCAGGCATCCCGAGGTCTATCGCCCGATGGTGCGTCTGGGCAGTCGGGTGCTGCGCTGGATGGGTGATCCGGCGCAGCAGATCAAGGCCAATCGCTTCATGCAGGGCTGGACCCGTACGCGTGATCTGCGGGTTCCGCAGGGCACGCCTTTCAAAGAGCGCTGGGCTCAGCGCCGGGCAGCCCGCGGGTCATGAAGGGCAGGCGGCCCCGCGCGCCGCTGTTGCGGTAGTCGTCTTCAAGCAGGGCCTGGGCCTGGTCCGCGCTCCAGCCAGGCTGCATGCTCAACCACTGAGCCAGCCAGCCTGCCAGTGCTTCAAGTGGCGTGTGATGCACCGTATGCCCTTGCGCGTGCAGGTGATCGACAAACGCCATGAAGCGAGCAAAGGCGGAGCCGCCACCCTGTCCCAGCCAGGCCCGCAGCGTGCTGGCAAAGCGGCCCGAGTTGGCCAGTCGATCCCAGGCCTGTGCAAAACGCGCCATCCGCTCGATCTCTTCGGCCGTCATCTCGCGGGTCTGGCGCACCGCATAGGGCGGACTGTCGTTGAAATGCAGGCCCTGCTCCTGCTGCAGATGCGTCATGGGCGTGCCCCGTAGCCGCTTGAGGATACCCACCTGGATTTCCTGCGGACGCAGGGCATGCAGCCGGTCAAAGCCCTGGGCAAAGCTGGCCAGCGACTCCCCAGGAAGACCTGCAATCAGGTCGACATGCAGGTGCGTCTGGCTGTGCTCTCTGAGCCAGCGCAGGTTCTCTTCGGCCCGCGCGTTGTCCTGCCGTCGCGCCACCAGCGTTTGCACCTGCGGATTCCAGCTCTGGATGCCGATCTCGAACTGCAGGGTGTCTGGCGCAAAGGCGCTGATCGTGTCGCGCAGGGCCTGGGGCAGGTGATCGGGCACCAGCTCGAAATGCGCAAAGACCGGATCGTCCGGATGAGCCTGATTGTGTTCGAGAAGACAGTGCAGGATGGCCTGACTGGTGCTGATGCGCAGGTTGAAGGTGCGATCCACGAAGCGGATACGTCGCGCGCCCCTGTGGATCAGCTCGCGCAGGGCCTCCAGCACACGCTCAAGCGGAAAGGCAAAGGCGCTGCGATCGAGCGCCGACAGGCAGAACGAGCATTTGTAGGGGCAGCCCCGGGAAGCCTCGAAATACAGGTGCCGCTGTTTCAGGTCCTGATCCGAGTACAGCGCGTAAGGCAGGTGCAGCGTGGCCAGATCCTCTTCGCCTCCTGCAATCACCTTCATCAGGGGGCGAGGACCTTCAAGCAACTGGCGCACCAAATTGCTGAATGCGGACTCGCCTGCCCCTGTGATCACATGATCGGCCAGCCGGACAATCTCCTGTTCGCTGGTTTCGTGACTGACCTCCGGGCCTCCAAGCACGATCTTCAGTTGAGGTGCTCGTGCCCGCAGCGCCCGGATCAGCACCGTGGTCTGACTGACATTCCAGACATAGACGCCGAACCCCACGATCTTTGGCTGATGGGCCAGCAGACGCTCGCACATCTGTGCTGCGGGCGTGCGCAGGGTGAACTCCTCAATGCAGGCCCGCGTCTCGAAAGCCCCGAGATTGGCCAGCAGATAGCGCAGCCCCAGCGAAGCATGGGTCCAGCGGGCATTGAGGGTACAAAGGACAATGTCAGTCATGGCAGGATGCGGGATTGGCGACACCATACAGGCCAGGAGGCCCGATGTCCGGCAATCATCCTCACGACCGATCCCTCTCCGAGATGGATGTGCGCGTGCGCGCACTGGAAACGCTGCTGGTCGACAAGGGTCTGGTCGATCCGGCGGCACTTGATCTGCTCATCGAGACTTATGAGCATCGCGTCGGTCCGCACAATGGGGCGCGCGTGGTGGCCCGGGCCTGGAGTGACCCGGCCTACCGCGACTGGCTGGCGCAGGATGCGACGGCAGCGATCGCGTCGCTGGGCTACACCGGACGACAGGGTGAGCACATGGTCGCGCTCTTTAATGCTCCCGGCGTGCATCATCTGGTGGTCTGCACCCTGTGCTCCTGTTACCCCTGGCCCGTGCTCGGGCTGCCACCTGCCTGGTACAAGTCGCCAGCCTATCGCTCGCGAGCGGTCATTGATCCGAAGGGTGTGCTGGCGGAGTTTGGTGTGGCCCTTCCCGAGACCACCGAGGTGAGAGTCTATGACTCCACCGCCGAGTTACGTTATCT
>JBEELY010000446.1:0-7057 GCA_041167925.1 Pseudomonadota bacterium
GCCTGTCGGAACTGGTCTGCGCCTGCCCCTGGATCGATCAGTTCACGCTCAACCCGGTGCAGGTGGATGAGCACGGGCGCGTGGTATCCATTGGGGAAAATCAGATCCATGCCCTGTCCGATGGAACAGGAGAGGCAAAGCGGCACGGTGGCGGGATTGCGACTGCGGATGCAGGCGTTGACCCGGATTCAGGGGCGCTCATGGCTACGCCGCACCATGGGCAGGCCTACGCACACCTTGCGATCCATCCCTATCCACAGGAACTGGAAGAAACCCTGCTGCTGTGTACCGGCGAACGCGTGTTGCTACGTCCGATCCGGCCCGATGATGCCGACCTTGAGCGGGCCTTCATCGCGCGCCTGTCGCCCGAGACGCTCTATCGGCGATTCATGGTGCCGATCAAGCAGCTGTCTGATCAGATGGTTGAGCGCTTTACACAGATCGACTACGACCGCGAGCTGGCTCTGGTAGCGCTGCAGACGGAGTCGTCCAGACTGCTTTCGAACCCGCAGCTTGATGCGGGCGAATCGGATGCATTGCGCATGCAATTCGCAGCGGTGGCACGCATCCTCCCCACCTGGGAGGAGGGTGTAGCCGAGTTCGCCATTGTGGTGGGCGACTGGATGCATCGCAGTGGCCTTGGCCGAGAACTGATGCTGCGCCTGATCGCTGCGGCCCGCGAGCGCGGCTATCAGGCTATCGAGGGTGTCGTGCTCTCCGAGAACGCCCGCATGCTGCGCTTTTGCGCGTCGCTGGGGTTCAGCATCCGGGCGAATCCGGATGATGCAACCGAGCGCCTGGTGAGGATGGGGCTGTAGACGATCGCGGATCTTTGAGATATCTTTAACATATCTTTTGTTGATCTTGCGTGCCAGGCATATGCCCTCCAATACCACTCAGATTGCGTTTCGTTACCGCCAGCACGACAGCGCAACAGGCGTGACCCGCAGCACCGCAAAGCGCGTGGCTGAAGTGCTGGGCGTAGATGAAACCCAGGCGATCCACATGGCCTTGCATGATCTGGCCAACAAGGTATTGCCCCAATACCAGGCCGACGAGGGGGCGCTTAGTACAAGCCAGGTGCGTCAGCTCAAAAAAGCGGCACCCAGGGCCAAGGGCGGCAAAGTGCGCAGCAGCCTTTTCGACCCGCAAGACAACTGATGAGGTGGTGGCCCGAACCCACGGCAGGTGAGATTGCCTGGTGCCATTTCCCTGACCACATCCACCCCAGGCCCAAGCCACGTCCGGGTCTCATCATTTCAACCAAGGAAGACGATGAGGAACAGATCTTCATCACCGTGGCCTACGGAACCAGTCAAAAAACTCACCGGCTCTACCGAGGCGAGTTTCGGATCAGCAAAGCCGAGCATCCTGCCGCGTATGCCAGTGCCGGCCTGAGTTACGACACCAAGTTCGACTTGGGCAAGCTGCTCGAGCTTCCCTACAACAACGACTATTTCTCAGTGCCGCCCCATGCGCCCCACGGCCAGACCCCCCAATTAGGCATCCTGCATCCGAGCATGGTTCGTATTGCTACAGCGGCGTTTGCGGCGGCTCGGCGCGATTAACGGCAGCATGATGATGCGTTGGCTGGTCAGACGATGTCGGGTCGATCAGGTCAAAGCGCCGATCGGTTGAAACATGGCTCAGCGTGGCACCGTTGGCACACGGGTCCAGATCACGCTGCGGATGGCTGTGAGTGGAATCCAGCGTCGGCCCACCGCCACGAGATCATCAATGACCAGATGCTCCGCTCCGATCTCGACCACCACATGCGAACCGACGCTGCCATCGTTAAGCAAGCTAATTTCGTAGGCCGCGCCCTTTTCACTCAGAGAGACTTTTTGGCCAACACGCAGCGCTGAAAAAACAGCGGCATGGCTGCGGCTAACAGAAGACGTAGCTCCAGGCTGCGCTGAGGGCTGTGCCGACACGCCTGAGGCCACAGAGATGAGGCTGATGGCCGTGAGCAAGGTGAGCGACACAAATGCATGGCGCAATGGGAAGGACCGAACAGCCCCTTGTTCGGTGCTTGGCTGGCCTTTACACATGCATGACCGCCAGTACCCCAATCAGAAGGCCTGCTGCCCCTACACCATAGACGCCGCGCAAGAGCCAGTTGCGACGGCTGAGCAGGGCGATGGCAGACAAGGCAATCGCCACCTGGATCACGGTCGTAGCCTGCGCCCAGCGATGATGCTGATGCAGCGCTGAGTCGCTGCGCGCATCCCACTCCTGGGCCTCTTTCTCGAGTCTTTGCGCGTCCTTCATGATGTCGGCCTTCTCGCTCTTGTAGCGTTTGACCTCATCTTCGTAACGCGGCTTCAGATCGGCCGGCACCAGGGTGACCGAGAGCTCTGCCAGGTTCTGCTTGTTGCTCTTGGCCTGGTAGTAGTTCCACTGGTTAGACGCTTCGGTCTTCTTGATCTGGGCGTTGTTCTTGAAAAGCAGGGCATCGGCCTGCGTGGCGCCCCCCTGGTAGGAAAACACGGCACCCACTGTGGCCAGCACGGCCGTCACCACCGCGATGCGACCCGACACCGGATCCTTGTCGCCGTGTGCGGCGGCATGATGCAGCTCGTGATCATGCGGACCGTGCACGTGAAACTGACCTCCTGACATGGAGACGCTCCTTCTTCAAGAAAACATGGACTGCAGTACTTCGAGCGTTGCTGCCCAGGTCGGGGCGCGCAACGTACCCACCTTTCGGGTCAGGCGGGCACGGTCCAGTGTTCTGATCTGATCCAGAACAATCAATCCCTGCTTGCCCTGAAACCCCACCGGCACTCTGAACGGAGCGGGCCGAGATCCTGTGGTCATGGGCGCGACAATCACCGTACGCAGGTGTTGGTTCATTTCATCGGGCGACACGATGACACAGGGACGGGTCTTGCGAATTTCGCTACCGACGGTGGGATCCAGCTGCGCCATCCATATTTCACCGGCCTTCACCAGGTCAGCTCCGAATCACCCTCGTTGGGAAACTCGGGCCAGACGAGACCCTCGCCCTCTTGCACCGCAAGTTGGGCCGCTGCTTGAGCCCAACCTTCACGCCGATTCGACGGCACGGCACGGATCTCCAGGACGCCATTGCGAACACGAAGGTCGACCCGATCCTCAATCCCCAGTTGAGCCAGAATGGGTTTTGGAATGAGCACGCCGTGAGAGTTACCCATTTTTCGGATCAAGGCTTCCATGGCATTTCCAAGAGCTTAAATTCGGTAAGCACAATGTTACCACTTGCACCCGACCTTTCACCTGCCCGATCAACCAAGCCTCAAGAACCGACAACGGTGACTCGACTCACACCCTTTTGGGTTAAAGCCGCGCCTCGACCCACTCCACCAGATCTTGCGCAAACTGAGCAGCGCCCACGTCATGATGAACTTCATGCCGACTGCCCGGATACAGCTTGAGGCTGCGGTCCGCATGGCCGCAGCGCTCGATGAAGGCACGACTGCCTTCGGGCGCGTTGATCGGATCATCAGCGCCATGCTGGATGAGCAAGGGATACGGGAAACGTAATGCAGCCTGCAGTGTGGCCGGCATGCACCGAAGGATTTCTGTCCCCCAGCGCACCGTGACCCGATGGTGAATCAAAGGATCTGCCAGATAGTCGCTCACCACCTGGGGCAGGCTGGAGATGCCTTCAGGATTGATCTGCATCGCAATCGACAGGCGAGGCAGAACACCCGAAACCAGGCGTGCAAAGGCCTCCACCGCGGGACGCTTGACCCCGGCTGGGATGAGGGCCGGCCCGCTGGAGATCACGCCCCTCAGGCCTTTCAGGTCATCTGCCGATGCATTGAGGGCTGCCTCAAGCACGATCAGTCCACCCATACTATGGCCGAACAGAAATAGCGGGGCCTCAGGTGCCAGTTCACGTGCTCCCTGCACGATGGCCAGGGCATCGGTGCGATAGTCTGCCCAGTGATCGATATGGCCGCGCAGGCCGGGAGATCGTCCAAACCCGCGCAGATCCGCAGCCGCCACCGCGATGCCTGCACTTAGCAAATCACGATGCAGATCGGCATAGCGATCGATATGTTCAGCCAGGCCATGCACCATCGCCAGTACAGCCCTCACCGGGCCCTGCGGCTGGAGTGTCATCGCATGCAGCGCTAGGCCGTCGCGGGTCTGAAAGCGCGTTACATGGGTGGCCGAAGACAAAGTCGCCGGCGAAGCAGCAGCGGCAGCCGACGCAGCCGAGGCGGTGGCAGTAGCGGAGGTCGGCGGAAAGGACATCGTGGCGAGCCTTGACGAAAGAGGGCGGACTTCGCGTGCGAAGATTCAAGCTAAGCTTTGCAATCTAATCGAACTCTGTTTCAGACACAGGAGACCCCCATGAAGCTCGTCAAGCTCATCGGCCGCAGTGCACGCTTCGGACTGCCCCTCGGTACCGCGCTCATGCTGAGCGCCTGCGCCGGCCTGGGTGGTACAGCCACCAACACGAGCGCTGCCGGCAGCGCCAACGCTGCGTCCGCCGCGCCTGCGCCCATGGTCCGCGCGGCCACGGCCAATCCGCCTCGGTCCATCCTGTACGTGGGCAACAGCTTCATGTACTACAACAACAGCCTGCACAACATCACCAACCAGCTGGCCCGCGGTTCGACTGACCCCAAGGCCGCCCAGCACCGGGCCACCTCGCTCACCATCAGTGGCTCGGGCATCGACTGGCACGATCTGGAGTCTTATCTGCGGCCCGATGGCCTGGGTCGCTACTCCTTCGTGGGCGATAACGAAGTGCGCTTCAACCCGCCGGGCCGTCAGTACGACTCCGTGCTGCTGATGGATTGCAGCCAGTGCCCGGTGCATCCCACGCTGTCAAAGATCTTTTTCGACTACGCGAAAAAGCACTCCGCCACCGCCCGAGCCAAGGGCGTGGAACCGATGTTCCTGATGACCTGGGCCTATGCCGACAAGCCCGAGATGACCAAGGGCCTTGCTGACGCCTATACCGAGGCGGGCCGGCAGAACAATGCTCATGTGATCCCGGCGGGCCTGGCCTTTGCTGCGTCCATAGCCAAACGCCCGGACATCAACCTCTATGTGCCGGACAAGCGTCATCCAAGCCTTGAGGGCAGCTACCTCACGGCAGCCACCATGGTCGCCTCGATCTGGAATGTGAATCCGGTGGGCAGTAAGTTCACCAGCGGCCTGCCCGCTGACGTTGCGCGGCATCTGCAGGAAGTGGCCTGGGAGACCGCACGCACTTATCACGGACGACCCTGAGCTTGAGCTCAAGGCGTCTCAACTTCAGGGCGATGCATCAGCGCCTGCAGGAAACCTACCACTGAAGCCTTAAGACTCTGGACGCATTGACGCGGACCCGTCTCAACGCGATAATTCTCCCAATTCGGGAGGCGCAATGTCGAGTCAACTTCGGATTTGCCTTGCCTCGTGAGGGTCATCGCCAAAAGTGCCCTCAGAGACTTCTGGGAGCGTCGGGGGTATCGCGATGCCAAGGAGCCGCTTCTGTGCTGGTACGAGGAAGCGGTCAAGGCCCAGTGGAGCCGTCCGAGTGACATCAAGTCCAACTATGTTCATGCAAGTTTCTGCGCGAACAATCGGGTGGTCTTCAACATTGCAGGCAACCGCTACCGTCTTGTCGTTGAAGTTCAGTATCAGGCTGGCATCGTCTGGATCAAGTTTGTCGGAACACACGAGCAATACAACCGGATCGATGTGGAGAAGGTTCATGCACATTAAGCCGATTCGAAGCGCCAAGGATCTCAAGTCCGCTTTCGAGCGTCTTGAGCACATTTTTCAGGCCCCAAAGGGCTCTGTTGAAGCGGACGAACGCGACGTGCTCGTCACGCTCATCGAAGTCTATGAAGATCAGCATTGGGAGCAAGCCCCGGTCGATCCTCTCGCCGCGATTCGCTTCCGGATGGAGCAGCAGGGCCTGAGTGCCAAAGACCTCGAGCCCTACATCGGCTCCAGTGGCCGGGTTTCCGAGGTGCTCAACGGCAAGCGCCCGCTTAGTCTTCGCATGATTCGTCAGTTGCACACTGGTCTACAGATCCCCTACGAGAGTCTGCTCGCGCAGCCGTCCTGACGGCTGCGCCTACTTCACCAGCACGCCCACCAACCACAGGCTGACTGGCGGGAACGCCAGCAGCAGCAGGGTGCGCAGGGCGTCCGAGATCAGGAAAGGCACCACGCCGCGATAGCTTTCGCTCATGGGCACGTCCTTGGCCAGGCCGTTGATCACATACACATTGAGACCCACGGGCGGCGCAATCAGACCGATCTCGACCACCATCAGCACCAGGATGCCAAACCAGATCAGCTTCAGGTCGGTGGGCAGCCCAAACAGATCCAGACCGATGATGGTCGGCAGAAAGATCGGCAGCGTCAGCAGGATCATGGACAGCTCGTCCATCACGCAGCCCAGGATCACGTAAAACACCAGGATGGCGCTCACCACCACCAAGGGGGGCCATCCGAGGTCTTTCACGATGCCAGCAAGCGCTGCCGGAAACTGTGACAGCGCCAGTGCCGCATTGAGCACATCGGCCCCCAGAAAGATCATGAAGATCATGCCAGTGGTCACGGCCGTGTCGTAGAAGCACTCAAAGAACTTGTCGCGGGTAAGTTCGCGCCGCAAGAGCGCCGCGAGAAAGGTGCTCGCCGCGCCAATAGAAGCCGCCTCGGTGGGCGTAAACCAGCCACCGTAGATGCCGCCAAAGACCACCAGAAAAATGACCGCGATGGGCCAGACATCCTTGAGCGCACCCACGAGTTGGCGCATCGAGGCCTTCTCGGTGGCCGGGCCGTGCTCCGGAAAAAACCGCACATACACGCCAATGGCAATGCAGTAGCCAAGGGTGGCAATCAGCCCCGGAATGAGGGCGGCTGCGAACAGCTTGGCGATATTCTGTTCAGCAAGAATGCCGTAGATCACCAGCACCACCGAGGGCGGGATCATGATGCCCAGAGTGCCGCCCGCAGCCAGCGTGGCGGTGGACAGCCGGCCGGAGTAGTGATGGCGACGCATCTCGGGCAGAGCCACCTTGGCCATGGTGGCCGCTGTGGCCACTGATGAGCCACAGAC
>JBEELY010000038.1:0-2653 GCA_041167925.1 Pseudomonadota bacterium
GAAGACAACGATCCTATCATTCTCATCTGCCTGCTCCCTGGCGAAGGCGAGTGCCAGTGACGGCCGATCAAAACACCGGACAGTGCGGGCTGCATCCTCTCCTTCGCCTGGCCGGATGCCAGCCTGCGCCAGCAACTCGGCGAGGTGAGCGGCCGTTGTGCCGCGCGGCCCGGGCAGACTGACACACAACCAATGGTCGACCTTGTTTCGCAGCGGCCGGATCGAGGCGGCGATGTCCTTGTCGGCCAGCATCCCGAAAACCGCCCAGGTCTCGGGAAAGAAACCCATGTTGTCGAGGTTGGCTGCCAAGTGCGCCACGGCATGCGGATTGTGCGCGACATCAAGCACCACCGAGGGCCTGCCAGCCAAAACCTGAAATCGGCCGGGCCACTCGACCAGCGCAAAACCCTGTCGGACCGCCTGGGCGCTGACCGGAAGGACGTGACGCATCGCCTCAAGCGCGGCCAGCACGCCCGAGGCGTTCAGTAACTGGTTGGCGCCCCGCAAGGCCGGATAGGCGAGACTGTTGCGGCGCTGAGATCGGCCCCCGTAGCCCCATTGCTGCCGGTCGCCGGCGTAATTGAAGTCTCGACCAAACAGCCACAGGTCTGCGCCGATCGATTCGGCATGCTCGACCAGCGTGGCCGGCGGCTGAGGATCCGTGCAGATGGCCGGCTTGCCGGGGCGGTAGACATGCGCCTTTTCAAGGGCAATGGCCTCTCGGGTGGGGCCGAGGTACTCCATATGATCAAGATCGATGCAGGTGACGATCGAACAATCCGCATCAATGATGTTCACTGCATCAAGACGCCCTCCCAGCCCGATCTCGAGGATCCAGACATCAACAGCGCTGTGCTGAAACAGGCTGAGAATGGCCAGCGTCGTGAATTCGAACCAGGTCAGCGAGATGTCGCCGCGGGCCGACTCGACCCGGGCAAATTGCTCCAACAAGGCTTCATCTGAAGCCGACTCGCCCTGCAGGCGCGCGCGCTCATTAAAGTGAACCAGATGCGGCGAGGTATGGCAGGCGGTGCGATAACCCGCCGCCATCAGTACGCTCTCCAGGAGTGCGCAGGTGGACCCCTTCCCGTTGGTGCCTGCAACGACAAACACGGGCACCTGCGGCGCGATACCCATCCGGTCAGCCACCTGCCGGACTCGATCGAGGCCTAGATCGATGGTCCGGGCATGCCTGCCTTCAATGCGCTCGAGCCAGTCGACCAGACTGAGTCCCTGCCGATCACGAACCACAGACGCCGCCGTCAATCCTGCCGTCATCAATAGGCTCAGCTCAGGGCCTCAGAAGGCTGGCGCTGCAACAGCGCCAGCAGACGGGCGATTTCATCGCGCAGCTGATGTCGGTGCACGATCATGTCGACAGCACCTTTTTCGAGCAAAAACTCTGCGCGTTGAAACCCTTCGGGCAGCTTTTCACGCACGGTCTGCTCGATCACGCGCGGGCCTGCAAATCCGATGAGCGCACGGGGTTCGGCAATGACGACATCGCCCAGGAAGCAAAAGCTCGCAGAGACCCCGCCCATGGTCGGATCAGTCAGCACAGAAATGTAGGGCAGCCGGGCTTGGGCAAGCTGGGTCAGCGCTGCGGTGGTCTTGGCCATCTGCATGAGAGACAGCAAGCCCTCCTGCATGCGGGCGCCACCCGAGGCTGCGACCGATACGAAGGGGACTTTCTGCTCGAGTGCAGTCAGAACGCCGCGGGCAAAGCGCTCACCCACCACCGAACCCATGGAGCCGCCCATGAATTCGAATTCGAACGCAGCCACCACGGCCGGCAAGGAGCGGATCGATCCGCCGATCACCACCAGCGCATCGGTTTCGCCGGTGGACTCCATGGCTTCGTTGATACGTTCGGGATACTTGCGGCTGTCCTTGAACTTCAGTGCGTCGACCGGGAGCACCTGCTGCCCGATCTCGTATCGGCCTTCGGCGTCAAGCAGCAGATCAATGCGGTCGCGCGCGCACAGACGCATGTGGTGATCGCATTTTTGGCACACGTGCATGGCGAGCCGTAAATCGGCCTGATAGAGCACCGCATCACACGCCGGGCACTTGACCCAGACGCCTTCGGGAACCGATTTGCGGCCGCTCTCTGGCGCGGCGCGCTTGATCCTGGGGGGCAGGAGCTTTTCAAGCCAGCTCATGTGCTTCTCCTTGTGTTGTGTGCTGCGTTCTGCGTCGCGAGACCCGGCGGCTGTATCAGCCATAGGTACTGCATCTGATTTGTCAGTCGAACGGTACTCAACCGGCCTGGTCCATGGCCTGACGGATATCCCGGATAAAGGCGCCCGCCCTTGCAACGGCCTGCTGCGGCCCGGCGGCGTCAATTTCCTGAATGAGGCGGCTGCCGATGACCACCGCATCAGCCCCTTTGGCGATGGCCCGCGCGGTCTGGCCGTCGCGGATTCCGAAACCTACGCCTACTGGAAGGCCTGTGGCCTCGCGGATGGGGGCAAGTGCCTTCAGAACATTGTCGACATCGAGATTGGCAGCACCCGTCACTCCCTTGAGCGACACATAGTACACATAGCCGCTCGCAAGGCGCGCCACCTGCGCAATACGCTCCGGTCGTGAGGTAGGGGCCAGCAGAAAAATCAGATCCAGGCCTTCATGTCGCAGGGCCTGCATCGTGTCG
>JBEELY010000327.1:0-3129 GCA_041167925.1 Pseudomonadota bacterium
ATGACGCCCAGTGCGGGATCACGGGTGAGCGCGAGCGGCCTGCTGCTGCCGTCCGGATGGATCAGCAGGGGCGGCGGATGCCCCGCGTTCACGTACACCAGCCGACCGGTGAGCGGGTCAAACTCGAGGTAGAAGGTGGTCACGAACATGCAGCTGTCGTTATCGATGCACAGCTGGTCGTTGACGACCGCGATGGTGTCCGAAGGCTGCCGGATACGATCCACCGCCGTAGCCCGGATGAGGGTTTTGGACACCATGCTGAACAGGGCCGCGGGCATGCCCTTGCCACTGACGTCGGCCACGACCAGACCCATCCTGCCATCGGCTAGCATGAAGTGGTCGTAGAAGTCGCCACCAACCTCGGTGGCGGGCCGCATCGCTCCCCATAACGAAAAATCCGGATGCTGAGGCCAGGTTCGCGGCAGGATGGACTGCTGCATCTTGGCCGCGATATCGAGCTCCTGCCGGATGCCCGCCAATTGGAAAGACTCGCGAAAAGCCTTGCTGACCGCTTCGAACCAGGGAAGCCAGGCCTTGGGCACCTGAGGAATCGGACGGGGTTTGAACTGCGACTCGGCCGCAATCTGGCGCACCAGCTGCCCTGCGGGCGAAATGAAGTCGCGGGCCACCAAGCGGAAGGTACCGACGATGATCACGGCCAGCGCAACCAGAACGGCCAGGGTGGCCGGGGCAAAGTCACGGAGCACCTTTTTCCAGAGCGTCCAGTGCGAGACCACATACACCACATGCCAGGGCGCATGCATGAGTTCGACGCGCATCACATGATGGCCGCCTGAGGACTGTATGCGCGCGGCCTCGACATCCTGCACCCGCGCGGAAGGAAAGATGCCCGGGGCCAGCACCTGCCCCAGATGCTGCGTCTGGGAGACCTGCAAAGGGTCTTCGTAGAGTTCGGGATGGGCCAGAATCTGACCCTGCTGGTCCACCACGAAGCTCGTGCCCGCCCCGACCGTGAACTGATCGTTGATCCGGTTGAGGTAATCGAGCGAGAGGTTCAGGCTGATCAGCCCGCGAAAGGAATCACCGTCGTACACAGGGGCTGCGATCGGCACCAGCAGCCCCTTGGCCGGACCGCCAAAGTGCACCGGCCCCCAGACCTTGCGACGCTGCGAATTCTGTTCGGGGCCGCCGAGCTTCCAGACCGCCTCCTCGAACATCTCAGGCTTGAAACGTTCGGAGACAGATTCCGCCCAGGGATACTGATGCGCGAACTGTTCTACACCGGTAAACCGGACATCGGTCGCACTGGGCAGGCTGAGCCCCACGGCCTGAAAGTCGTCGGCCAGGGCCAGCGCCATTTCGATGTCGCGATAAAACCGCGCGGAGCGGCTGTAGATGCTGCCCTGGCCGGTCAGGTTTCCACTGGAGTCACGCTGCTGCAGTGCGTCGAGACTGAATCGATCTTCGCCTGCAACATTGCGCAATTGCCTGAACAAGGCGGAGCGGGCAGGAAAGAGATCTGGCCGATCAATGGGTACGGTGGTGCCATAAAAGCTCGCCGAGGACACGCGGATCGCCTCGACCTGGTCAACCGCACTGCGCGCCATGGACTCGATGAACTGCGCATGGCGCTCCACCTGCACTTCAATGGCGCGTAGCTCCTGGTCGCGCTTGAGCACCATCTGGTAGCCCAGAAAGCCGGCAGTGAGCAAAAAAACCAACAGGCCTGTGCCACTGAGCAGGCGGTTGTAGTGCCTGAAGAATTCCGCCGAGCGGACACGGGGGCGACGTTCGGCCTCAAGCGAGCCTGACACCGCGTCTGGCTTGGCGACGGCTTTGGCGTCGGTTGGAGGAGCAGTAAGACTGGAATCGGTCAACGCACGGCAGCAATGGGCAGGGATCGGGCCGTATGGTACCGGTCGCGCAGGAACTGTGCTGCTTCGGGCACCAGAATCCCGTACCACCATGCCCAGGCCCCAGGATTGAGCATGATGAATCCGGCAAGTGCATCGGTTTGCAAGGCATGAGCGCGCCGCAAGGGGGTTTCATCGGTGAGCTGGTGTGCATGATCCAGGGCATGCAGGCATTCGTGAAGGAAAATGACCGCAAGCTGGGTGTTGCGCAGGGCCGGGTCGAGTTCGATGCGGCGCTGGGAGAGATCGGCCTGCCCGAAGAGCCTCAATCGTTGTGCGGTCTTGATGGTGAGGCAATGGACCGTCCAGGGCTGATCGCCCACCAGAAGCCGACGGGGTGGAAGGCTTTTTGCGCGCAGATGCGGACTGTGCGCGCGCAAGAGGGCCCACCCGAGTGCAGGGTTGCGCCGTACCCATTGCGCCAGACCGCTGGCTAAAGAATGGGTGAGATGTTCCTCGGTACTTTCGTGGAGCAGAACGGCCTGCGCATAGTGAACGAGCCGGACGACCGCATGCAGGAAGGCTCGCCGCCAGGCAGGCGGGGACAGGCCCTGACGGATCAGGATGCATTCGTTGCTGAGATCCAGGCAGCCATGACGCCGCGCCATGGGCATGTCGCCTGGAGCGCATTCGCGCACGGTGAAAGAATAGGGCCCGAACTCGAAGGAAGACTCCAGAGCGAGCCGGCGCAGATGGGCAATAGACATGGTCGTCGCTATGATGGCCCGCAATCGTCTGCCTGAGTGCGGCCAAGCTGGCCTTTCGCGAGCGAACCCACTTCAGACTTAGTCGGTCCGGCATAGACCCGACCTGATCTGCACGCCCCCCATCAGGACTGTTGCATGACCAATCCCGAACTTTTGCAGTCAAGGCCAGCGCAGGCTGCAATCGGCGCCTGCCGCACCATGACCCTGGTGTGGTGGTCCAACACGGGCGGTACCGAGGCGCTGGTCAGGGCGGCACTCAGGGGAGCACGGCTGGCGGCGCAGGACAGTGACATCGCAATGCAGATCGAAGCCCTGCGCTGTGACGAGGTCGATCCCGCCCGACTTGAGCAAAGCGATGCGCTGGTTCTGGCCTGTCCAGAATGCCTGGGCAGTGTGGCCGGTCCCATGAAAACCCTGCTCGACCGTTGCTACTACCCTTTGCTGGGCAAGATGGAGGGTCGCGCGTGGAGTGCGATGGTCTGTGCCGGTTCCGACGGCGAAGGCGCCTTGCGTCTGCTGCGGCGGGTTGCCGCGGGCTGGGGCCTGCG
>JBEELY010000188.1:0-2717 GCA_041167925.1 Pseudomonadota bacterium
GGCATGGGCGCCCCACCGGAGGCGAACTGGACTTCCGAAGGAGTGCTCATGGCAGGCTGCCTTTGGCGATGTTGGTACCCGGCTGGGTGTGAGGGGCCAGGTCAATCGACTGGCCGGCGAATTCGACAAGAGTACCGGCTGAGTTGCCGATCGTGTAGCGCACAGGTCCGTTCAGAAGAAGCTTCAAGGGCGAGACCGAGCGAACCAGACCCATGTGCAGCACGAGGTCGGATTCATCACGGATCTCGACCCAGGAATCTCGCTCCGCGCGGATGAGAAGGGTCTGAGGCCAGGCACCTGCGCGGATACCATTCGCGAACGTGGCAGGCGCGGGGGAGGATGAGCCTGGGGCCGCTTCAGTGTCTGATGACACGGGCGCTGACGAGGGAACGGATACAGGCACTGTTTGACCCGGATCGATTGGTGCTGCCCCTGTGGCAGTGGAAACGCTCTGCCGAGACCGGACCGATTCACGGACACTTTGCAAAACCTCGGGCCATAGCAACGCCGCAGCCACAAGCGCCGCAGCAAGCCCAAGAATCAGCCAGGCCAGGGGCAATCGGCCTTCGCCAGGAAATTTGAAGCGCCGTCGACTCCGGCCTCGAGGCAGGCTGGTCTCCAGGCTGGGCGCGGGACGCAGCAGTTCGGAGTTCTGGGCAGAGGGCAATTGTCTGAGCAGAGGATCGACATCAACACTCAAGAGACGGGCGTAGGACCGCATGGCACCACGGGCAAAGGCGGCACCCGGAAGTCGATCCCAGTCGCCAGCCTCGATCGCTTCAAGATGACGAACACTCAGTCGCAGGCGCTGCGCAACGTCAGCGAGCGACAGGCCGGCAGCCTCTCGCGCCTCACGAAGCTGTTCTGAGCGCTCAATCACCAAACGCTCCCTGCTGCAGCAGTTGGACCTCGCGCGACTCCGGAAACTGTCGGCGCAACTGGGCCGACAGGGTGTTCAGGGTCTGACGATCGCCGCGCTTGCGGGCAACCCGGAGCGCCAGCCAGAGAGTTTCGGCACTGGGGGAATAACTCGCGAGCAGCCGCTGGGTATGGAACTCGGCCTGATCCAGCTGGTTACGACGCAGATGGATTTCGGCCAGGTGATACATCGAGACCGGATTGGACGGATCGAGCTGGAATGCTTTCTGAAGGTACTCCTGGGCTGCTGATTCCTCGCCCAGCCGCAGAGAGCAGACCCCCGCATTGTGCAGCGGGCGCGCGGGCGTGACGTAAAGCGGATCACGCAATGCCGCCATGAATTCGGCAATCGACTCACGGGGCCTGCCGGTCTGGCACAGAAACCATCCGAAGTTATTGCGTAACTCCGGGTCATTGGGGCTGATCGAAAGCGCGCGCCTGAACGCAGCTTCGGCCTGCGGCACATCGCGAAGGTCCATGTAGATGAGGCCCAGCATGCCGTGAGCCGGAGCCAGTCCGGGGTCGATGGCCAGCGCGGCTCGAACTTCATCAAGCGCCCGGGCATGGCTGCCCTGCTGGTAGAGCGCACTGGCGAGTTCAAGACGGATGAGCGCCCTGCGCTGGGTGTCGGTGCCCGCGTTCGAATCGGCAGCTGTGCCCGATGAGGCTGCAACACCCGAACCCTGCAAAGCGCGAGGATCGAATCGGGGCACCGGCTGATCGCGACGCGACGGGGCTTGCCGCACCGCTGGCGAGCCAGGCGTGTCCTGGATCACACGGGGGGGCTCTTCGATCGTGGTGCAGGCGGCAACAAGCACAAGACCAAGCACGACAGTCCGCTTGAGCCACACAGAAAAGACCGAGAGCCCCGAAGACATATTCATGACGCCGCTCCGTGCAGACGAATCAGGGTCTGCTGCGATTGCGCCTGATCCCGGCGCTGCGCCAGTCGCGTACGGTCTGCGATATCACCGGCGAGCTGGCCGCAAGCAGCGTCGATGTCGTCTCCCCGAGTGCGCCGGACGGTTGTCACGATGCCGGCGTCGATGAGCCGTTGCGAAAACGCCTTGATCCTTTCGGCAGGCGATCGGCGCAAACCTGACTGAGGAAAGGGATTGAACGGGATCAGATTGAACTTGCAGGGCAGATCGCCAACGCAGGAAAGCACGGCGCTCGCATGCGCGTCCGAATCGTTGACCCCATCGAGCATGACGTACTCGAAGGTGATGAAGTCACGCGGCGCCGACGCAAGGTAACGCCTGCAGGCGGCCATGAGCTCGGCCAGTGGATACTTGCGATTGATAGGCACAAGTTGATCGCGCAGGGCGTCGTCGGGCGCATGCAAGGAAACCGCAAGGGCGACCGGCTGATCGACGCGCAGGCGGTCGATCATGGGCACCACGCCCGAGGTGGAAACCGTGACGCGGCGGCGCGACAGACCGTAACCATGGTCATCGAGCAAGACCCGCAGCGCCTGCACTGTCGGTCCGTAATTGAGCAGGGGCTCTCCCATGCCCATGAAGACGACATTGGTGATGCGACGGTCATGGTCGTGCCGACCGTCTTCATCGCCATTTTCATCGCCCAATTCATTGCTATCGCCCTGGGCTGGCGAGCGCACGCCGAGCAAGCGGTTGGCCAGCCAGACCTGGCCGATGATCTCGGCAGACGTGAGGTTTCGAGCGAAGCCCTGGCGACCGGTAGAGCAAAAAGCGCAATTGACTGCGCAACCGGCCTGCGTGGAAATGCACAGCGTGCCCCGATTGGCTTCGGGAATGAACACCGACTCGACCGCGTTA
>JBEELY010000273.1:0-9310 GCA_041167925.1 Pseudomonadota bacterium
CGGCCGGAATGGGCATGTCCTTGACATCCATGCCGCGCTGACGGAAATCCTCGCGTGCCCGCTCCGCCAGGGATTGCGACTCGGATTCAATCAGGGCCTTGGGCAACTCGAGATCCGCCAGCGCAGGCAGGGCGTCCATCACCGCTGCCTTGTTGCGGTTGCGCACGCGCTGAGCCACCTCACGTTCGAGGTTGCCACGGACATCGGCACGAAGCGTTTCGATGCTGCCATCGGCCACGCCTAACTGACGCGCCAGCGCCTCATCAAGTTCAGGCAGGCGCGGAGCCTCGACCTTCTTGACGGTCACCTCGAACTCGGCGGTCTTGCCAGCCAGCTCCTGCGAACCATAGTCGGCGGGAAAGGCGACAGGGAAAGTACGGGAGTCGCCTTCGGACGCGCCCCGAACGCCAGTCTCGAAGTCGGCAAGCATGCGGCCTTCGCCCAGCACGAAAGGAAAGTCGCTCGCCGTGCCGCCCTGAAACGCAACGCCGTCGAGCTTGCCGGCGAAGTCGATGGTGACCCGGTCGCCATCGGCAGCGGCACGCCCGGCCGCGTCCCACTCGGTCCGCTGCTTGCGCAACACCTCAAGGGTTTTGTCGATTTCGGCGTCGCCCACAGTACAGCTGACTCGCTCGACCTCAAGGCTCTCCGCGCCGCGCAGGGTGATTTCCGGATACACCTCGAACTCGGCGGTGAAGCCTGCCGTGCCCTCTTCCGCGGCCGCCTCGCTGGGCGCAATTTTGGGCTGCCCTGCGATCCGCAGCTGGTGTTCGCTCACTGCATCACTAAACGCCTTGGACACGATGTCGGACAGGACTTCACCCTGAACCTGCATGCCGTACGAGCGCTCGATCATCTTCATGGGCACCTTACCCGGTCGGAATCCAGGCATGCGAACAGTGCGGGCCATGTCACGCAGGCGACGCTCGACCTGCTGGGCGACCTCGGAGAGGGACACCGCCAGATTGAGTCTTCGCTCAAGGGGTCCCAGGGTTTCGAGGGTGGTAGCCATACTTGAGAATCTCTTGGAGGAAAGTTGAACACGCAAGATCGACGATGCAGACCTGACGACCAGGACAAAGCAGCGGGGGTGGTGCGGCCGAAAGGACTCGAACCTTCACGCCTTGCGGCGCCAGGACCTAAACCTGGTGCGTCTACCGATTCCGCCACGGCCGCAGCGGTAGGGCCCGCCGACCCAAACCGCGAAGTGTAGCCGAAGCGCCAGCATGCAGTCCCCACATCACCCGGAAAAGTCCCAGAGCCTGCAACCCTTTGCCTACAATAAGGGGCTGTTTGTGCCTGCCATGCCGTGTCATGAATGGCGGCTTAACCTCGCCTGCCATGCGTTCTGCTCATCACGCGGTCGATCATTACGAAAACTTTCCGGTGGCTTCCTGGCTCATGCCAGCAAGGCTTCGCCCGGCAGTTGTGGCTATTTACCGCTTTGCCCGACATGCCGACGACCTGGCTGACGAAGGCGATGCCACCCCTGAGCAGCGCCTGCGCGCGCTGTCCTGCCTGCAAGAAGACCTTGCCCGTGCACGCACTGGTGGCACAGTGCGAGAACCCACCGTTGCGGGCTTGATCGCTCCTGTACAGCAGTTTGGACTGCCCTGGTCCTGCTTCGAAGACCTGCTGAGTGCCTTCGCTCAGGATGTGCGCATCGATCGCTACACCACCGAAGCGCAGATCATGGACTACTGCGCAAGATCGGCCAATCCGATCGGTCGCCTGATGCTGGCCCTGAGCAGCGTGAAAGACCCGCTCGCACTTGAGGAGTCCGATGCCATCTGCTCGGCGCTCCAACGCATTAATTTCCTTCAAGACCTGGGCATCGACTGGCCCCGCGGACGGCTTTACCTCACAAGCGAAGCCCTGTGTGCACAGGGTCTGAACGAGAGTGCAGTCCAGCAGGCCTGCCAAAGAGGCACTTGCGATGAACGTCTGCGCGCTTGCATCGCCGACGAAGCCCTGCGCTGCAGGCATCTGCTCGCCGCCGGTCGGGCACTTCCTGGCCGGGCAGGAGGGCGATTCGGGTTGGAGCTTCGCGCCATTCTGGCTGGAGGCGAACGCATTCTGGACCAGCTTGCCGAGGGCGGCCATGACCCGATCAGACAGCGTCCAAGACTGCGCGGCCGGGACACGCCCGCCCTGATCTGGGGCATGATGCGCGGCGTGCGTTCCCGCCTGCTCGCCCTTCCGGCCATCGACCCAACGCTGCGCGCATGACTCCCGACGACTATTGCCAGGACAAGGCAGCCCGCAGCGGCTCCAGTTTCTACTACAGCTTCCTGTTTCTGCCGCCCGAGCGGCGTCGGGCCATCACGGCGCTCTACGCATTTTGCCGAGAAGTGGATGATGTGGTTGACGAAACCTCGGATGCGGCCGTCGCTGCCCGCAAGCTCGACTGGTGGGAGCAGGAGATCGCGCGGCTGAATGACGGGAGACCAGATCATCCCGTCACGCGCGCACTCGCAGCGCATGTCCAGGCCTATGGGCTGACCCAATCCCGTCTGCTTGAGGTGATCGCCGGCATGCGCATGGACCTGGTCCAAAACCGCTATGCCGATCAGGCAGCGCTTGATCTTTACTGCCGACGGGTAGCTGGGGTGGTCGGCGAGATGGCCAGCAGCATTTTTGGGCAGACCGATCCCATGACCTTGCGTTATGCCGATCGCCTGGGTCTGGCCTTTCAGCTGACGAACATCATTCGCGATGTTGGCGAAGATGCGCGCAAGGGGCGCATCTATTTGCCTCAGGACGCGCTCAGGCGGTACGCGGTCAGCACCGGCGACCTGCTTGCAGCCCGGCGCACGGAGGGCTTTACAGCCCTCATGACCGAGATGACCCATCGGGCGCGGCAAGCCTACCGCGAAGCCTACGCCCTGCTGCCCGAGGCAGACCGCCGTGCCCAACGACCAGGCCTCATCATGGCCGCGATCTATTGCACCTTGCTCGACGAAATTGAGCGGGATGGCTTTCAGGTGCTCGACCGACGCACCTCTCTCACGCCCATCCGCAAGCTCTGGCTGGCCTGGCGCACCTGGGTGAGCGGGCGTCCGCCTGCCGTCGCGAGCGTCGGTGGCCGCCTGCGATGAGTCTTGCCCTACCGTCCGATGTGATCGTCATCGGAGGTGGCTGGGCTGGGCTCGCGGCTGCAGTACGGCTTAGTGAGGCAGGTGTCGCAGTCACCCTGATCGAAGCCGGACCCGGACTGGGCGGACGGGCCCGAAGCCAGACGCTGACCCTGGGTGATGAGGCCATGGTGGTAGATAACGGCCAGCACCTTCTCATGGGGGCCTACCGGCGGGTCGCCAGCCTGCGCGATCGTGTTGGAGCGTCGCCCGCAAGTCTGCACCGCGAGCGGCTGTCACTGCAGACAAGCGACGGTATTGCTCTGCGCACCGATCGCTGGCCGGGCGCAGCAGGTCTGCTCCATGGCGTACTGAGCGCGCGCGGTCTGACACTGCGCGAACGCTGGGACATGCTCCGTCTTCTTGCCACTCTGCCACCGGACATGGACGCACGCTGGCCAGCCGGACTGACCGTGACGCAGTGGCTGAATTCCCTGGGTCAGGCACAGCGCCTGACAGATCGCGTCTGGCGGCCGCTGTGCCTCGGCGCGCTCAATACCGACCCTGATGCGGCCTGTGCCCGCACCTTTGCGCGCGTCCTGCGCGATAGCCTGCGCAGTAACCCGCAAGACAGCGACTACCTGCAGACCAGAGGTCCTCTCGGCGAAGTCTTTGCCGATCCGGCAGGGCGCTGGTTGCGCGAGCGGGGTGCGGTGATTCGCCTGGGCGTTGCGGCGCGCGCACTGCGCCAGTCACCCGACACTGGCTGGCAGGTCAGACTCGATGGCGGAGAGGTGCTACAGGCGCAGCAGGTGCTCCTGGCCACTACGCCCTCACCCGCCGCCCGACTCCTTGAAAGCCCCGACTTGCCAGACGCGGCACGTGGCCTTGCGAAAAGCATCAGTGAACTGCACACGGCGCCAATTGCAACGGTCTGGCTCGCATGGCGCAACCGGCAGGCCTTGCCCGGCATGATCGGTCTGCAAGACGGGCCAGGATCGCCTGGCCAGTGGCTCTTCGACCGTAGCGATCTTCTTCAAAACACGGCGTCCTCTCTGGCCACCCTGGCGTCAGTGGTGGTCAGTGCACCTCCAGACTATTGGCAGGAGCCCCAGGCCCTGCAGACCGCGGTGCTGTCCCAGTTAAGCCGCGAACTCGGACTACCACCGCCCTGGGCCCTGCGTACCGTGATCGATCGGCGCGCCACCCCCCTTTGCACTCCCGATCGCCTGCGTGTCAACACCGATGTGCTTCAGCCTGCGTGCCCCGGGCTCTGGCTCGCCGGAGATTGGGTCTGGCATCCGTATCCAGGAACCCTCGAGGGCGCAGTCCGAAGCGGCGAGGCTGCGGCAGCCGTCATCAGCCGCTACCGAACGCCGCGCTGACCTAGCTCTCGTTCCAGGCCTCGGACAGGGCCTGATCAATCCTGTCGACCGCCAGGACCTCCAGGCCTTCGATCCCCTTGCGGGGCAGATTGCCGCGCGGCGCAATCACCCGCGAAAAGCCAAGCTTGACCGCCTCGCGCAGCCGCTCCTGTCCGCGAGGCGACGGCCGGATCTCACCGGCCAGACCGACTTCGCCAAAGACCGCGAGTCCGCGCGGCAGCGGCCTGTTCTTGAGCGAGGACACGATCGCCAGCAGCACCGCCAAGTCAGCGGCAGGCTCGCCGATGCGCACGCCCCCCACTGCATTGACGAAGACATCCTGGTCAAAGCAGGCGATGCCCGCGTGCCGGTGCAACACAGCGAGCAGCATTGCAAGCCGCGCCGGTTCAAGACCGACGGACAGGCGTCTTGGATTGGGCACATGCGCGGTATCGACCAGAGCCTGCACCTCGACCAGCAGCGGGCGTGAGCCCTCTTGCGTGGCCAGCACGCAGGCGCCAGGCACCTGACTCTCGTGCTGGGACAGGAACAACGCGGACGGATTGGAGACGCCCTTCAGACCACGATCGGTCATGGCGAAGACGCCAAGCTCATTGACTGCACCGAAGCGGTTCTTGAAGGCCCGCACCAGACGATAGGAGGAATGGGTGTCACCCTCGAAATAGAGCACGGTATCCACCATGTGCTCCAGCACGCGCGGCCCGGCCAGGGTACCTTCACGCGTCACGTGGCCAATCATGACGATGGCCGTGCCCCGCTGCTTGGCCAGTCGGGTGAGCTGGGCTGCACAGTCGCGCACCTGCGCCACTGATCCGGGCGCTGAACTGAGCTGCTCGGTGTAGAGCGTCTGGATCGAATCGATCACCACGACCTGGGGAGATTGGGATTCGATGCTGGCCATCACCCTTTCAAGGCTGATCTCGGGCAGGAAAGGAACCTGCTCCACCGCGAGGCCCAAGCGGCGCGCGCGCAAGGCCACTTGCGACGCCGACTCCTCTCCGCTGACATACAGCACGGGGAGATGAACCGACAAGTGGGCCAGCGTCTGCAGCAGCAGTGTCGATTTGCCAATGCCGGGGTCACCACCAATCAGCACGACAGACCCTGGGACCAAGCCGCCTCCCAGCACCCGATCAAACTCGTCAGCCCCGGTGGGATGACGGGGCGACTCGCTGGCAGCGACCTGATCGAGCCTTTGCACGCCACCCGTGGGTGCAAGCGCAGCGAACCGGTTGGACGAAGAGCCTCGCTCGGGCTCGACGGCCTGCTCGATCAGGGTATTCCAGGCACCACAATGGCCGCAGCGGCCTGCCCACTTGGGCGCGATCCCGCCGCAGTCGCTGCAGGCAAACTGATTTCGTTGACGCGCCATGCGGTGTCCTTGGCAGTCCGGTTTCGATTCAGAGAAAAGGTCCGAGGCAAGACCTCAGACGAACACGCGAGGGACTCGCGGCGACACTGCACACAGCAGCTCGTAGCCGATGGTGCCTGCGGCATGAGCCACCTCATCCACCGATACGGTTTCGCCCCAGAGCTCCACCTCGGAGCCCACCTGCGCATCAGGCAGGGACGCAAGATCCACCGTGATCATGTCCATTGAAACCCGCCCGACGATCCGGGTGCGCTGGCCAGCAACCAAAACCGGAGTACCTGTCGGGGCATGGCGAGGGTAACCATCGGCATAGCCGCAAGCCACCACCCCCACCCGCATGGCATTGGGTGCCACGAACTGACTGCCGTAGCCAATGGCCTCGCCGGCTGCAAGCAGGCGCGTGGCAATCAGCTGGCTGCGCAGACACATGACCGGTCGCAGGCCCAGAGAAAGGGCCGATCGGCCGGCTGCACCAGGGCCGCCGTACCCGAACGGGGAAGCGCCAAAGAGCATGATGCCAGGACGAACCCAGTCACTCACAGGCACGATGCCATCGATGACTGCCGCCGAGTTGGACAGAGATACCGGCCAAGAGGCGGATGTGGCAGGCAGGGTGGATCGCAGGCGCTCCCAGCGCATCAAGGCGTCGTGTGCACCACCCGGCAGATCGGCATTCGCAAAGTGCGTCATCAGACCGGCCTGCCCCACCTTGCCCCGAGCCTGAAGCACCTGGATACGCTCGAGCGCTGGCAGGACATCCTGTAGATCGAAACCCAGGCGGTGCATTCCGGTATCGACCTTGATCCAGACCGGCCGCATCACCGCATGCTGCTCGAGCCAGTCGATCTGCTCAGGGGTGTGAATCACCAATTGGAGATCATGGCGACAGGCCAGCGCAACATCCTGCCCATCAAAGGGCCCCTCGAGCATCAAGATGGGGCCGGCGTAGTCGAGCTGGCGCAGCCGGGCGGCCGCATCGAATTCCACTAGGGCAAGCCCATCGGCCTCGCCGAGCCCCCGCACCACGGCCTCCAGACCATGGCCGTAGCCCAGCGCCTTCACGACCGCCCAGATTCGAGCGCCAGGCGAACATCGGCGCACCTGGCCGAGATTGGCCGCCAGGGCTTCGGCATGGATCTCGGCTCGCAGGGGTCGGGACATGCGCAGACTATAGCGTGTGCGAATGCCATGGACCGCGGGACGGCCCGCCAAGAACAGCACGTGCTCCTGCCATCTGGCCGTGCTATAACGGCGCCGCACCCGAGGCGCAGATGAAACGCGGTTTCTACACCATCATGGCGGCGCAGTTTTTCTCGTCGCTCGCTGACAATGCCCTGCTGATCGCCGCGATTGCGCTGCTGGTCGAGCTGGCGGCTCCCGAATGGATGAAGCCGCTGCTCAAGCTTTTCTTTACCGTCTCCTACGTGCTCCTCGCGCCATTTGTCGGCGCGTTTGCAGATTCCCTGCCCAAAGGGCGCGTGATGTTCATCACCAACACCATCAAGGTGGTGGGCTGTGCGCTGATGTTCTTCACGGTGCATCCATTGCTAGCCTATGCGGTGGTCGGTCTGGGCGCGGCAGCCTACTCGCCAGCAAAATACGGCATCCTGACCGAATTGCTCCCGCCCGAAAAACTGGTGGCCGCCAATGGCTGGATCGAAGGCACCACCGTGGGCTCGATCATCCTGGGTACCGTTCTGGGCGGCGTGCTGATCAGCCCGGCCGTCTCGGGAGCGCTGCTCGGACTCGATCTGCCGCGCATCGACACCGGCATCGATACCCCCGCTGAATCCGCCATTCTGGTGATTGCCGGGGTGTACGCCCTCGCTGCCGGGTTCAACCTCTTCATTCCCGATACCGGTGCGCGCTATGAGCGCCAGTCACTCCACCCGCTGCATCTGCTGCGCGATTTCGGACACTGCCTGGCCGTGCTCTGGAAAGACAAGCTCGGACAGATCTCCTTGGCCGTGACGACGCTGTTCTGGGGAGCCGGCGCGACGCTTCAATTCATCGTTCTCAAGTGGGCCGAAGTGCAGTTCGGCATGCCTCTGAACCGGGCGGCCATCTTGCAGGGCATTGTTGCGGTGGGCATCGCAGGGGGATCGGTGATTGCGGCCCGATTCATTCGGCTGCGCGCCTCGCTTCGGGTGTTGCCCTGCGGTGTGGCCATGGGCCTGATCGTGCCCATGATGACCCTGGTTCACAGCCATGAGCTTGCTTACACCCTGCTGGTGCTGGTCGGTGCTCTGGCAGGCTTTTTCGTCGTGCCTATGAATGCGCTGCTCCAGCACCGAGGGCATGTGCTGATGAGCGCAGGTAACTCCATTGCCGTTCAGAACTTCAACGAAAACCTGAATGTGCTGGTGATGCTGGGGTTGTATGCGCTGATGCTCGGCGCAGGCTGGCACATCAACACCGTGATCATAATTTTTGGCGGGTTTGTAGCGCTGACGATGACGGCGGTGATGGTCCTGCATCGGGCCAACCAGCGCCGCTTCGATGCCGTGGCCCAGATTCCGGACAGCGGTCACTAAGCAATCAGGCTGCGGGCCAGGAGCAGATCCTGCCAGGCTTTGCCCTTCTCGGCAGGCGAACGCAACAAGTAGGACGGGTGGTAGGTCACCACCACCGGAATATCTGACCCGTCAGCCACCTGCCCGGACGGTGCAGGCCGCGGCAGCGCATGCACGCCACCCCGCAG
This sequence comes from Pseudomonadota bacterium, assembly GCA_041167925.1. GTDB lineage: Bacteria > Pseudomonadota > Gammaproteobacteria > Burkholderiales > Burkholderiaceae_E > UBA4615. Next base: position 8,533 of record JBEELY010000273.1, read on the forward strand.
CCGTCCGATGGCGGTGTCGGTCTGAAGAAGCGTCTGAGCTGCAAAACGACCCACCGCCAGAATGATCCGGGGCTGCACCGCAGCAATCTGCGCCTGCAGCCAGGGGCTGCACTGCGCGATCTCGTCGGCCTGAGGATCCCGGTTGCGCGGCGGGCGGCATTTGAGCACATTGGCCACAAACACCTCTGAGGCGCGATCAACGCCAATGGCGGCAAGCATCTGATCAAGCAGCTGGCCTGCGGGCCCTACGAAGGGCACCCCCTTCAGATCCTCCTGTTCACCAGGCGCTTCGCCGACCACCATCCAGGTCGCCGGCGCCTGTCCACTGCCGAAGACCACCTGATGTCGGCCCTGCGCCAGGGCGCACTTTTGACAGCCCAAGACCTGATCGCGAAGATCGGCCCAAGACAGACTCAGGGCTTTCGGGCGCTGATGAGGCGTCGCGGACTCATTCACGTTCGTACGGTCAGCGCTCGGGGCTGGAGCGTTGACCGCTTCCGAATCGACGAATGCCTGCGCGAGATCGGCGGCAGCCAACGCCGTGGGCTTGCGCTGCCGCCAAATTGGTCCGATGTCCAAGGCCTGCCAGGCCCTGCGCTGCGCTTCGTTCATGACCTCAACCCGACTGCATGTCGATGCGCCTGCGCATCACGATCGCGTCTTCCCGATGCCCTTGATGCGCCGGGTAATAGCCGCGGCGCAGGCCGATTCTCTGAAAACCAGCCCGTTCGTAGAGCCGCAGGGCCGCGAGATTGGAGGGCCGAACCTCCAGCAGCAG
>JBEELY010000278.1:0-4410 GCA_041167925.1 Pseudomonadota bacterium
ATGTCGCGGATGCGGGTCTTGACGGGCTTGAGGCCGATGAGCTCGGCATCGAGCTCGTCCATCACCGACTCGACCTGGCTGCTGGCCAGCACCTGGGCCACCGTGCGCGGCGCGGGTGCGGCCTCAGCCTGCGTTGCCCCAGACTCAGCCGGGGTGGCGGCCTCGGTCGAGGGGCCGGGGATGCGGTAGAGCGGTGCGTTCAAGGCAGTCCTCAGGCAGGTCGAATCATTTCAAGGGCAGGTCGACGCGTCAGGCACATACAGTCTGGCGCGTCAGGGACGTCAGAGACACCGGGTCAGGCGCCGTAGCGCTCGCCTTCGGGTTGCTGGGCGCCGTAGCCGCGGATGCTGTAGCGCATCGAGCGGCCCTCGATTTCCTGGCGCTCGAGAACGAAGCCCGGCTCGCGTGCCGGACGATTCACGATGAAGCTCATCGCAATCGTCTCGACACCGCGCGTCGAGTCGAAGGCCATCAGGCGGATGTAGTGCTTGGGAAAGGTCTTACGGCAGGCGTTCATCTCCATCAGCACGCCCGCAGCGTCCTGAAGATCAAACATGGGCATGCCGTACATTTCCCAGTAGGTGTTGCGCGGATGCGGATCGTCGGTGTACTCCACGCTCCAGGCATAGCCCTTGCGCAAGCCGTATTCGACCTGCATGCGGATTTCGTCATCGGTGAGATCGGGCAGGAAGCTGAACTGGCCCTGGGTGATGCGGCCGGTGGGATTGTTCATCATGGTTGAAGACTCCAGTCGATTCGGTGGCGACCGCGCGGGTTCAAGGGGCCGCGCGGGATGTGCTTGCAGTGGAGGGACTTAGGCTGAAACGCCAGGGGTGACCGCGTAGTCGCTGGTATCGGTCGAGGTGTAGTTGAAGCTGATATCGCCCCAGGTATCGAGGGCCTGCTTGAGCGGCGTGCAGAACTGAGCCGCCTTGCGCAGGATGTCCGGGCCTTCATTTGCGATGTCCTGGCCTTCGTTGCGGGCCTTGACCATGGCTTCAAGCGCCACGCGGTTGGCCACGGCGCCGGCCTGAATGCCGGCGGGGTGTCCGATCGTGCCGCCGCCGAACTGCAGGATCACGTCGTCGCCGAACAGATCGATCAGCTGGTGCATCTGGCCGGCATGAATGCCGCCCGAGGCCACCGGCATCACCTTCTTGGTGTCGGCCCAGTCCTGATCGAAGAACAGGCCGCGTGGCAGGTCGGTGCGGGTGTAAGAATCGCGGCAGACGTTGTAATAGCCCTGCACGGTCATGGGGTCGCCTTCGAGCTTGCCCACTGCAGTGCCGGTATGCAGGTGATCACAGCCCGCCAGACGCAGCCACTTGGCCATGACCCGGAAGCTCACGCCATGGGACTTCTGGCGGGTGTAGGTGCCATGACCTGCACGATGCATGTGCATGATCATGTCGTTCTTGCGGCACCAGGCGGCCATGCTCTGGATGGCCGTCCAGCCGATCACCAGATCGACCATGATCACCACCGAACCGAGGTCCTTGGCGAACTCGGCCCGTTCGTACATGTCTTCCATGGTGGCGCCGGTCACGTTGAGGTAGGAGCCTTTCACCTCGCCGGTGGCGGCTGCGGCCTTGTTCACGCCGTCCATCACGTACAGGAAACGGTCGCGCCAGTGCATGAAGGGCTGCGAGTTGATGTTCTCGTCGTCTTTCATGAAGTCCAGGCCGCCCTTGAGGCCTTCATAGATCACGCGGCCGTAGTTGCGGCCCGACAGGCCAAGCTTGGGCTTGGTGGTGGCGCCCAGCAGCGGTCGGCCGAACTTGTCCAGGCGCTCGCGCTCTACGATCAGCCCGGTGGGCGGGCCCTTGAAGGTCTTGACGTAGGCCACCGGAATTCGGATGTCCTCGAGTCGTGCGGCCTTCAGGGGTTTGAAGCTGAAGACATTGCCGATGAGGCTGGCCGTCATGTTGGCAATCGAGCCCTCCTCGAAGAGGATGAGGTCGTAGGCCACCCAGGCAAAGAACTGGCCGGGGTTGCCCGGCACCGGCTCGACCTTGTAGGCCTTGGCGCGATAGCTGTCGCAGGCGGTCAGGCGGTCGGTCCACACCACGGTCCAGGTGGCCGTGCTTGATTCGCCCGCCACGGCCGCCGCGGCCTCGATCGGGTCCACGCCGTCCTGCGGCGTGATGCGGAACAGGCACAGGACGTCGGTGTCCTTCGGCACATAGTCGGCATCCCAGTAGCCCATCTGGCGGTACTTGAGGACGCCGGCCGAGTAGCGCTTCTTGCTGTCCCGGATCTGGGTATCGGTGTCGTTGATCAGGCCGGGATCGGTGGGTGCATTCACGGGGGAGGCTCCGGTGGGCGGCAGGCGCGCCGCAATGAGAGAGGGGAGAGGCAGAGAGAGGAGAGGCGTGAACGCGACTGTATTGACCTGTTCAATTAAGATAAAGTCAGATTTTTATTAGTTTTGATTAAGAAAAAACTTAAACATCATGGACGTACCGCTGAGTGCCAGGGATCCACGACCCCTGAACATCACCTTTCGGCAGTTGCGGGTCTTTACCGAAGTGGCCCGGCAGGGTGGTGTGCAGCGCGCAGCCGAGGCCCTGCATCTCACTCCGCCGGCGGTCTCCATGCAGATCCGCGAACTCGAGAACCAGGTGGGGCTGACGCTCTTCGACCGCTCGGGTCGCCGCCTGGTGCTTTCAGGCGCAGGCGAGTATTTCCTGGTGTATGCAAGACGGCTGCTTGGCACGCTCAAGGAAGCACAAGACGCCATGGCCCGCCTCACCCGTGTCGAAAGCGGGCTGCTCACGCTGGGCATGGTGAGCTCAGCGAAGTATTTCCTGCCCTCGTTACTTGCGCAGTTCCATGCCGAACATCCGGCCATCGAGGTGCGCCTGCGCCTGGGCAATCGCGAGCAGCTGGTGGCACTGATGAAGGCCAACGAGGTTGATCTTGCCGTGATGGGCCGTGCGCCTCGTGACTGGCCGAACCGGGCCGAGCCGTTTGCGCAGCATCCGCATGTGCTGGTCACCTCGCCCGCGCATGAATTCGCACGCATGGACAGCGTGCCCGCAGAGTTGCTGGCGCGCGAGCCCTTCATCGTGCGCGAACGCGGCTCGGGCACCCGTGCTGCGCTTGAGGAATACCTTTCGGCGCATCAGCTCTCGCCGATCTTCCTCATGGAAATGGACAGTACCGAGGCGATCAAGCAGGCGGTCATGGCCGGCCTGGGCGTGAGTCTGCTGTCGCAGCACACGATCGGCCTGGAGTGGCGCCATGGCCTGATCGCCACTCCAGTGGTCGAGGGCCTGCCGCTGATGCGCCGCTGGCATCTGGTACATGGCGCTTCGCGCCTGCTCTCACCCGCAGCCGAGGCTTTTCGCTACTTCATGCTCGAGCAGGGCGAGGCCCACCTGGCAAAAATGTTTACCTGAACCGGATCAGATCTGCCGCAGCCAGACCTGGCCGATCAGGTGATCGGCGCGTTTGCGCAGCACCACATGCGCCCGCTCCCGACTGGGCAGGATGTTTTCGTTCAGGTTGAGCAGGTTGATGTTGCTCCAGATACCCATCGCGACCTCACGAGACTCGGCCTCATTGAGGTCCTTGTAGTGATGGAAGTAGGACGACGGATTCTGGAAGACGGTGCGCTGCAGCTTCTGAAAACGCTCCACATACCACTCCTGGATGTGGTCGACCTCGGCATCGAGATAAAGCGAAAAATCGAAGAAGTCTGAAATGATGATCGAGGGTGAGCGCCCGCCCTCGAGCGTGCCGGTCTGCAGCACATTGAGGCCCTCGAAGATCAGGATGTCGGGCCGCGCGACGCTTTGCATCAGGTCGGGCACGATGTCATACGACTGGTGCGAATACACCGGTGCGCTCACCTCGGGTTTGCCCGCTTTCACATCAGCCAGGAACTCGATCATGCGACGCCGGTCGTAGCTCTCGGGAAACCCCTTGCGCTGCATCAGGCCGCGCTCAAGCAGCGTGGCATTGGGGTACAGGAAACCGTCGGTGGTCACCAGGGCCACCGAGGGATGATCCGGCCAGCGGGCCAGCAGCGCCTGCAGCGTGCGGGCGAAGGTGCTCTTGCCCACCGCCACGCTGCCCGCAATGCCGATCACATACGGCCGGCGCCCCACCGGCTTGCCCAGGAATTCGTCGCGCACACCGGCCAGGGTGCGGGCCGAGCGGAAATGCAGGTTGAGCAGTCGCGACAGCGGCAGGTAGATCTTGACCACGTCTTCAAGCGAGACCTGATCGAGAACGCCCTGCAGTCGCCTGAGTTCATCGGCACCGAGCGTGAGCGGCGTGCTCAGACGCAAGGCGGCCCACTCGTCGCGCGAGAAGGTCACATAGGCCGAGAATTCGGCGGCTTGGCTTCCTGTCATGGGCGCAAGCTTACCGCAGTGCAGCATGCGTACACTTGATTTATCCGGA
>JBEELY010000294.1:0-5662 GCA_041167925.1 Pseudomonadota bacterium
CGTCATCTGCAGCGGGTGGTTTTCGGCAGCCGCGCTGTGGCCGACAGCCCGGTCTTCAGACACCTGTCGGATGGCTTTGACACCCTGCATGTCGAACTCACGCAGACCAATCTCGAAGATGCCCTGTTGGCCTCAGGCAGCATCCCTCTGCTCTGTGAGCCAGTGCGCACGCCATCAGGTGCGCCGCAGGGGCTGTATTGGGATGGCGGTCTCATCGATTACCACCTCCACCTGCCCTGGTCTAGGCAGGACGGCCTGGTGCTCATTCCGCACTTCACGCCCTGGCTGACGCCAGGCTGGCTGGACAAGACCCTGCCCTGGCGCAGGCGCGGCCCCGCTGCCCTCAGGCACTGGCTGGACAATGTGCTGCTGATTGCGCCGTCCGAGGCATTGCTGGCCACGCTGCCCAATGGCAAATTGCCCGACCGGCAAGACTTTGCGCGTTACGGGCTGCGCCATGACGAGCGCATCCGGGACTGGCGTCGTGCCATGGCCGAATGTGCCGGCATGGTCGAAGACTTCATCGACTTTGTACGCCATCCCGACCCTGCCCGACTCGAGCCGCTTTGATTCGAACCATCGACAGCCTGGCGTTTCTCGGTCTGGGCGCTGTCATTCATGCCAGTCTGGTCGGCGGTGGCGTGATCAACTGCGCCCCCGGCCTATCGGCCTTCCTGAGCGAGGGCGCGGACAAAGCCCTGCTTTTGTCGGATGTGGCGGGCAACCTGATCGCCTATGCCTTGCTGGCGGCCTTGCTGGTGGCCCGCCTGAACGCACGGATGCGGTCCAGACCAATCAATCCCTTGCGTCTGCCCCTGGGCATTCTCCTGGCTTGTTCTGTCTTGTCCCTGGGCATCGAGGCGGTTCAAACCTGCCTGCCTGGCCGGCTGTCTTCGATCTGGGACTGGCTTTTCAATACGCTCGGCGCCCTCGCTGGAATTGGCATGATGCACTTGGTGTCCCGCAAGCGTCCGGAGGATGTTTCCGATTCTGGGAATCGTACCGTCTCGCAGACACCCGTCAGCCGGGAGTTGGCGCTGATGGGCGCCCTGGCCTGGGCTATGTTTGCAAGCTCGCCCTGGGCGGTGTCAGACGCGGGGCTAGCGCTGGCCAAATGGCGTGGGCTGCAGACCACCTGGGCCCTGTCGGGCATAGACCTGTCCCGACTGGCCAGCACCCTGCTGCAAAGCCTCTCGGTCGGTCTTCTGCTGGGACTGCCCCGGATGGACCACGCCATGAAGATCGCCTGTGCACTGGGGCTCATGACCATCGTGTTACTGGCCGAACTGCTGCTAATGCGCCCCATCCCCATCCTCGAAACCTGGCTGGGTGTCCCTGCGGGCTTGACCGCGGGTCTGTTGATGAGCGCCTCTCTGACGATGGGTCAGGAGCCTGACCAAACGCATCGGCGACGGCTTGTCGGTGTACTTTTGGCTGCCTCGACCTGTGCTGCGCTGGCATGGTGGTCCACCCGCGCCAGCCCTGGCGCGCTCAAACCATTTTCCTGGGGCATTCGAGGACTGGCAGGCGATGCCCTGGAAGGCATCCGGCTGCTGGGCCTGGCCAGCTGGGTCGCCATCAGCCTCATGGTATCCGGCGCATGCATCGGCGGCCCCCGGCCCTTGTGGGGCCTGATTGCGCTGGTGGTGCTCGCAGTGTCTGAAGCCCTGCACACGATAACGCCCGGCCGGCCGGCCGACCTCACCGGGCCGGTGTTCGGACTGGCCGGCGTGCTGCTGGCCAGTCTGATGTTGTCGGCAAAGCCTTCGGGGCTACAATCGCGCGCTTCCCGCCTGGTCTGATTGCCAGCGATCCTGCGGGTGCATCTCTCCTCTTAGCCCCTTTACCGAGTCTTTGCCATGGCCCTGCAATGCGGCATCGTCGGCCTGCCCAATGTGGGCAAGTCCACCCTCTTCAATGCGCTCACCAAGGCGGGCATCGCGGCAGAGAACTATCCTTTCTGCACCATCGAGCCCAATGTGGGCATCGTGGAAGTGCCTGATCCGCGGCTTGCCGCGCTGGCGGGCCTGGTCAAGCCGGAGCGGGTCATGCCGGCCACCGTCGAGTTCGTCGACATCGCGGGTCTCGTGGCGGGCGCCTCCAAAGGCGAAGGCCTGGGCAACCAGTTTCTGGCCAACATCCGCGAGACCGATGCCATCGTGCATGTGGTGCGCTGCTTTGAAGACGAAAACGTCGTGCATGTGAGCGGCAAGGTCGATCCGCTCTCCGACATCGAGATCATTAACACCGAACTCGCCCTGGCCGATCTGGCGACCGTCGACAAGGCCATGATCCGCTACAGCAAGGTGGCCCGATCCGGCGGGGACAAGGAGGCCGCGCGGCTGGTGAGCGTGCTGGAGAAATGCCTGGTCGTACTGAACGAAGCCCGGCCAGTGCGCTCGCTTGATCTCTACGAAGAAGAAAAGGCCGTGCTCAAGCCACTGTGCCTGATCACCGCCAAGCCGACCATGTACGTGGCCAATGTTCGCGACGACGGTTTCGAGAACAACCCGCATCTTGAAGCTGTGCGCCGCATGGCCGAGTCCGAGGGCTCGGTGGTCGTGCCGGTCTGTGCGGCCATCGAGGCCGAGATTGCCGACATGGAAGACGAAGACAAGCTCGTCTTTTTGTCTGACATGGGCATGAGCGAGCCGGGCCTGAACCGGGTCATCCGCGCCGCCTTCACGCTGCTGGGCCTGCAGACCTACTTCACCGCAGGCGTGAAGGAAGTCCGTGCCTGGACAGTGCGGGTGGGCGCCACCGCGCCCCAGGCCGCCGCCGTGATTCATACCGACTTCGAGCGTGGTTTCATTCGCGCCGAGACCATCGCCTATGACGACTTCATCGCCTGCAAGGGCGAGCAGGGCGCCAAGGAAAAAGGAAAGATGCGGCTTGAGGGTAAGGACTATGTGGTGCGTGACGGCGACGTCATGCACTTCAGGTTCAACGTCTGAGCGAGTTGACGCGCTTGAATCAAACGAGTTCGAACCCCTGATAGCCGCTGGCCTTCATCTCGTCGCAAGTGCGGCGATAGTTCGGGATGCCGCCCAGGTAGGCGATCAACTCTCGCTTGGTGCCGTCGGGGTCTTCTCGCCGATACCAGGAGTTCTTGTTCTGACCGATCATGGTTCGCTCGGACACCGCCCGATGATGCGTCATCCAGGCTTCTTCGGTTTCTGCGGTCGGCTGAATTGATTTCAGGCCATTGGCGCGCACGAACGCGATGGCATCGCCGATCCAGTCGCACTGCTGGTCAATGCACACGGGCACGTTGCAAATCGCAGCCGCCGGAGCGAACGGCGCCATCGTCATGAACATGTTGGGAAATCCGTGCACCTGCATTCCCACAGTCGTACGCAGGTCCTTGCTCCAGAGCGTTCTGAGCGACACGCCGTTCACACCGCGAATGTCGATCCGGTTGATGGCCCCGACGCCTGAGTCAAATCCGGTCGCATAAATAATCACATCGACCTCGTGGCGACCCGTGGCCGTGGTGATGCCGCCGGCATCGATGGACACCACCGGGTCTTCACGCAGATTCACCAGCGTGACGTTGGGGCGCTCAAAGATCTCGAAAAAGCCGTTCTCGAGCGGGACGCGACGGGTGCCGAAATTGTGGTCGGTGGGGACGAGCTTTTCAGCCAGCTTGGGGTCTTTGACGCGTTCGCGGATTCGGTCACGCACGAATGCCGTGACGTAGTCATTGGCCTCCTTGTTGATCTGGAAATCAGCGAAGGTATTTCCCCAGATCGCCAGATTGCCTTCACCCCAGATTTTCCGCAGGTGAGCCTCACGCTGGTCTGGCGGCACGTCCTTGAACAAAGGAGGGTCCGGGAACACGAAACCGCCGCGTGACCAACGCACCTGGTCGCGTAGTTCTTCAAAAGAATCGCGCATCCAGTCGAGATCGGCCTCGGTGATCTTCGGATTGCCCATCGGTACGGCGTAGTTGGGTGTCCTCTGGAAGACGGTGAGGTGAGAGACGACCGGTGCAATCGCCTGAATGACCTGAATGCCGGTGGCCGCGGTGCCGAACACAGCCACCCGTTTGCCTTCGAGTGCGACACCGTCCTGAGGCCAACGGCTTGTGTGGCAACTGAGGCCAGCGAAGGTTTCCTGCCCCGGAAAGGGCGGCACCTTGGCCTCGGACAATCCGCCGGTGTTGAAGACGACAAATCGCGCGATCAGGTCGTCTCCTGCGTCAGTGCGCACCCGCCAGGTGCCGCTCGCCTCATCGAATGTGGCCGAAGTCACGCGGGTTCGGAAGCTGATGTGCCGACGCAGGTCGAACTTGTCGACCACGTGATTCACGTAGCGTTCGATCTCGGGCTGGGCCGGGAAGGTTTCTGTCCATTTGCCTTCGTCCCACAGTTCCTTCGAGAACCAGTACTGATAGTGCGGAAAGTGCGAATCGACACGCGCACCCGGATACCGGTTCCAGTACCACACGCCGCCCACGCCGTCGCCCGCCTCGAAGGCGCGCACCTTCAGACCGTCCTTGAGCAGCCGGTAGAGCTGGTAGACACCGCCAAAACCCGCGCCGACGACAACCGCATCCAGTACCTGAGGATCGGAAACAGCGACAGATTCAGGTACCGAGACATCAGGCGTAGACATTGGATTTTCCTTCAGGGGGTAGCTTGCGGATGGAATGCCCGCAGCTGCCTTACGCAAAGCCACGGTTGCTTTGCTCGCATATTAGATAATGTTGTTATCTATATCAAGATGAACAGGAAACCTGCGACGACGCGCCCTCGGCACGGCCGGCCGGACTACACTAGGACTCTGTCTTCACCAGCCCGGACGTCTCTCCGATGCCATCGAGTCCATCCTCCGCGGAGCAAGAACTCCCCTCGCTCAACATGCGATACCTGGAGGGCACGGTGGGCTATTCCATCCGTCGCGCACAGATGGCCGTGTTCCAGGACATCTACGCAAGCTTCGGCGACAAGGCAGTCACGCTCGTGCAGTTCTCGGTGATGGCCGTGGCCGCCGACAATCCCGGCGTCACGCAATGGGCGCTCGCGGAGGTGCTCGCGGTCGAGCGTCCGCGGATGGTTCCGGTGCTGAACCAGCTGGAGGCCCTCGGCCTGGTGCAGCGCAAGGTCTGTGAGCACGACAGGAGAAGCCGTCGCATCGAACTCACCGCCGCCGGCAAAAAGCGTCTTTTGGAACTCAAGCGAAGATTCGCGGCGCACGAGGCCCAGCTTGAAAAGCGGCTTGGCGGGCCCACCTCGGCCCTCCTGGAAACACTCCATCGGCTGGGCGGACTAGGACGCGCGAGCCGGGGCAACAAAGCGCCGAGGACAGCGAAGGCCTGAAGCTCAAGCTCATGCCCTGAGCCCCTCGAGCGGCAGGATCAGACCTACCTCCCACGAACACTCCGCCTCGGCGGGGTTCGCCCGCGCCCGATGTCTGAATCCCATTCTTTTGCCGATCCGATACCGCCAGCTGCCAAGGCGGTTCATCCGTCAGCGCCTTCTCTCTCCACTGATCCGAGCTCGCCCCTGCGCGAAGCCTGGCTTCATCACGGTGTTGAAGCACTCACGCCGATCTTCAAGTCTGCCGGCCATCTCCTGCCTACGGTTCGAGTCTCATGTGGCTTTGCCAGCACCGGCCTGCGGTCCAACCATATCGGGCAGTGCTGGTCACGCAGCACCGC
>JBEELY010000296.1:0-7460 GCA_041167925.1 Pseudomonadota bacterium
CCTGGCCCAGGCCACCTTCGCCCCCCTGCGGGCCAATGCGCGCCGCCGTGCGGCGCTGAGCACGGCCGCGGCCACGCTCGAGCGCTTTGGCGTGGGCCCGGAGTTTCATGATCGCCTGCCGACCGCCATTCCCTATGGCACGCAGCGCATGCTGTCGGTCGCGCTGGCCTTCGGAGAAGGCGCCCGGGCGTTGTTGCTGGATGAGCCCGGTGCAGGCCTGGGGGGCGCCGATATGGAGCGTCTGGTGCAGTTGCTGCACGCGCTCAAGCGTGATGGCATCGCGATGGTGGTCATCGAGCATCACATGGACCTCATCATGGCCGTGGCTGATCGCATCGTAGTGCTCGATCAGGGCCGCTGCATCGCGGTCGGAACGCCTCGCGAGATTCAGCAGAATCCCGCCGTGATCGAAGCCTATCTGGGACGCACGCAATGACAGCGGGGCTTGGAGCGCAAGCAAGGACCATCACGGGGGGACGAAAGTCATGACCGAGGTCGTGTTGCGTACGGAGGGTCTCACGGTGGCCTACGGTGGCAACACCGCGCTCAGCCTGGAGGCCCTTGCGCTGCATGCGGGCGAGGTGCTGGGCGTGGTGGGCGCCAACGGTGCGGGCAAGTCCACACTGGTCAATGCGATTGCCGGATGGTCGCGCGGCAAGCCTCGTGTCACGGGGCGGGTCGCGCTCGACGGACGTGACCTGTCGGCCATGGCGGCCCATCAGCGTGCCCGCGAAGGTCTGCTCCTGGTGCCTGAAGGCAAGCTGGTCTTTGCTGAAATGACGGTCGATGAAAATCTCTCGGTGCCCGGCGGTGTGCGGGTGAGCCCGGGGCGTCGCTACTACGATCGGGAGGCTGTCTTCGAGCTGTTTCCGCGTCTGAAGGAGCGACGCGGACATCTGGGTGGACAGTTGTCTGGCGGAGAGCGTCAGATGCTCGGCATTGGTCGCGCACTGATGCTCGGCCCCCGTGTGCTCATGCTGGATGAGCCCTCCATTGGTCTGGCGCCGCGGCTGGTGTCGGCCGTACTTCAGACCATGCGCACGCTGGCCTCCGATGGCCTCACGGTCTTGCTGGTGGAGCAGAACGTGCGGGCCGCGATTGAGGTGGTTGATCGTCTGGTGCTGCTGGAGCGGGGCCGAGTCGTGCTCGAGGGGCCGGCGGCGCAAATGCGTGATGACCCGCGGATCGCTGCGGCTTACCTGGGAACAAGCGAGTCGTGAATCTCAGCCAACAACTCATCAACGGCCTGGTGCTGGGCCATGCCTATGCCCTGGTCGCGATCGGCTGGACCGTTCTGCTTGGCGTGGCAAGGCTGGTCAATTTTGGCCATGGCCAGATGTACATGCTGGGCGCCTTCATGACCTGGTGGGCCATCAGCGGTCTGGGGCTGCCCTATCCCCTGGCCATTGCAGTGGCCATGGGCGTAGGTGCGGTGGTCGGTCTGCTGCTGCAGCGGATCATGCTGCAGGCCACGATGGAGCAGAACCTGGTCTCCATCATGATCATGACGCTGGGGGTGGGTTATGTGCTGCATGGTGCGGCGGCCTTGGTCTTTGGGTCGACCGGCCAGATTCTGGATACGCCGCTTTCGGGCACCGACATCACGCTGGGCGAGTCCTTTTTCACGTATCAGGACGCAGCCATCGTCATTGTGACCATCGTTGTGTTCATCGTGCTCGAACTCACTCTGGAGCGCACCCGCATCGGCCGACTGGTGCGCATGGTGGCCGAAGATCCCAAGCTCGCCGAGCTCGCTGGCGTGAATGTGCGCAATGTCTATCTCGGCGTGTTTGCCTTCGAGGGGGCTGCCGTGGCTTTGGCTGCGGCCATGGTCGGGCCCCGTACGCCCATCCTCACCTCGATGGGTTTCGATGAAGTCATCATGACCTTCGTCGTGGTGGTGCTAGGCGGCATCGGCAGCGTGTACGGCAGCTATTTCGCAGGCCTCGCGCTGGGGCTGTTCACTGCGTTCTTCGGAGCGCTGGTGTCGCCGGCTTACACAACAGCTGCAGCCTTCCTGGTGCTGATTGCGGTGCTGGTGCTCAGACCCGGTGGCCTGGCCACCCGGGCACGGTGAGGCGCGCGATGAGTCTGTCACGACGCACCCTAAGCCTGATACTCCTGGCGCCGCTTGCCTATTTCGCTCCTGCCCTGGCCGGCGGTTCGGGGGCGGTCTACAGCGCGGCCGTACTCATCGCCATTTTTGCGGTCATGGCCTATGGGCTGGACATGATCGTGTCGGATCTGGGCGAGGTGAGTCTGGCGCATACGGTGTTTTTCGCCGTGGGCGCCTACACCACGGCATTACTGTCGACCCGCGCAGGGGCTGGCAGTTGGGCCACCTTGCTGGCCTCCATTGGCATGGCTCTGCTCTTTGCCGCGCTGATCGGTCTCATCACGCTACGGCTACGCGAGTTCGTGTTCTCGCTGGTGACCTATGCCATTGCGGTGGTGGCGGCCACGCTGGCCCAGAACTGGTCCTTTCTGGGCGGCTCGGATGGCGTGCGTGGTATTCCGATGCTTGCGCTTGAGTTGCCCGGTGTGGTGTTGCAGGCCAAAAACGATCGGGAACTCTGGCCCTTCGCGTTTGCCCTGCTGCTCGTCACGCTGTATTTGGTCGACCGCTTTCGCCAGTCGCGACTGGGCTCGGCCGCGGTGATGACGCACCTGAACTCTCGGCTGGCCATCATGTCGGGCATTGATCCGCAGCGGGTGCGGCTGCAGGTATTTCTGGCCTCAGCGCCCATCACCGCAACGGCAGGCTGGCTCTATGCCTATCAGCGAGCCTACGTGAGCGCCGATATTCTGGATTCGTATTTCCTGATCCTGATGCTGACTGCAGTGGTGCTTCCTGGTCGACGCATTCTGCTCGGGCCTTTGCTGGCCACGGTGCTGGTGCTGTCGCAGGAAAAATTCCTGTCTCTGGGCGGCTATGCCGACAAGATCATTTTGGGCAGCGTGCTGATCGTGGTGCTGGCTTTCTTTCCGAAGGGGCTGGCAGGGCTGTGGGACTGGGCGTTGGCGCGGCGGCGCTAGGTCGCTTTAGCGCTAAAGCGCCCGGCCGCCCAGGGGGGACACAGCCCCGCGCCGCGATGGTTTGATGGCGCTGCGCTGACTTGAACGATCAGGCGCCTGGGCTCACGAACGTGAGGTCTTGCACAGCGGACCGCGCCTCTTCCCTGGCGATGCGCTCGGCGATCTTGCGACGGAACTGTAGCGGCCCGGCATCAATCGGCAGGTTGATCGGGGGCGTGCCGGGATTGGACATGCCGCGATGCACTGCCTCGAGTACCACGCGGTCTTCCTCAAAGGCGGCCCTCACCGACACTGCGAATTGCCTCGAGACGTCGGCATCATCCGGCGCGAAGTTGCGCATCTGAAACCAGTGGTAGCGGGTGGTGTGTTCGTCCACCGGGGTCATGAAGTTGAAGCTGTCCATGATGAAGGCATCGGGATGCAGCGCCCGGCCCTCGCCGCCACTGCCCGCGGGCACGAAGATCGCGCGAATGAGCGCGTGGCAGGGATAGCGCATCTCATAGTGCTGCTTGCGATCGCACAGGCCCTTGAACTTCAGGAAGGGCGCATAAAAGGGCGCGGGCTCCACGGCCTTCATCCAGCGCCAGACCGTGAGCCCCTGGTCGCTCTGCGTGATCTCCAGCGGGGTGTCTTCGCAGGCCACGTTGGCAAAGGAGCCGGGATGCACCCAGGCCACATGGCTGGGGTCGAGCAGGTTGTCGGTCAGATCAAGGTAATTGCAGCTGATCTGCATACCGTCGCCCTGGTTCACGCCCCAGGCCGGATCGCCCCACTGGGCGACCTGGAAGATGCGTGAGGGATCAGCCTGATCCGGCTCGCCCATCCAGACCCAGAGCAGGCCATAACGCGAGACCACCGGATAGGCGCGCACACAGGCCCGCGGTGGCGGGCGCTGCATGCCGGGCGCGCGCACGCAGGCGCCGGTGCCGTCAAAGGTGAGGCCGTGATAGCCGCACTCGACCGTGTTCTCTTTGAGGCGGCCCATGGACAGCGGCAGCTTGCGATGCGGGCAGGCATCGTGAAGGGCGACCACCTGGCCATCGGTCTGGCGAAAGAACACGAGCGCCTCGCCCAGGATGGTCAGGGGGAGAAGTTCACGGCCGACCTCACGATCCCAGGCGGCGACGTACCAGGCGTTACGCAGAAACATGGGGCTCACTGCGGCTTGATCCCTGCTTCCGCAACGATCCGGGCCCACAGCGCCATGTCGTTGCGCAGCGTGGCTGCAAAAGATTCGGGTGAGTCACCCACCGGCACAAGGGTCTGCTCATTCAGGCGGGCGGCCACATCAGGCAGTTTTACGATACGCATCACCTCGCGCGAGATCCTGTCAATCAGGGGCCGCGGCGTGCCTGCTGGCGCAAACATGCCCACCCAGCCCAGGGGCTCGTAGCCCGGGAAGCCGCTCTCAGCCATAGTGGGCACGTTGGGCAGCATGGGGGTGCGACGCGCGCCCGTGACCACCAGGGGTTTGAGCTTGCCTGCGGCCAGATGCTGGGTCGCGGTGCTCACGTCGATCCATGAGGACGAGACCTGCCCGCCGATCAGGTCGGTGACCAGGGGTGCTGCGCCTTTGTAGGGCACATGGGCCATGTCCAGGCTCTGGCTGCGCGCAAAGCGCTCGCCCACGATATGTGAACTTGAACCTGTGCCGAAAGAGCCGAAGGTGTACTTGCCCGGATTCGCCTTGACCACGGCTGCAAACTCCCGAACATCGCGGGCCGGAAACTCGGGGCGCACCGCCAGTACGAGGTAGGACAGGCAGATCTGCGAGATCGGCTCGAAATCTTTGAGGGCGTCGTAGGGAATCTTCGCAAAGAGCGCCGGGTTCTGAATGTGGGTCGTGATGGTGACCAGCAGGGTGTAGCCATCGGGCGTGGCGCGTGCGACCTGCTCGCCGCCAATCATGCCGCTGGCGCCAGGTCGGTTCTCTACGACCACGGGCTGCCCCCAGGCCTCGGCCAGTTTGCCAGCCAGCAGTCTTGCAGTGAGGTCGGTGGCACCGCCCGCTGGAAAGGGCACCACCAGCTTGACCGGGCGGCCCGGAAACCCGCTGCCCTGGCCGTGCGCGGGCGAGGTCAGAGCAAGGCTGCTGGTGGCTGCGACAGCCATGGCGGCATTAACGATGCGACGGCGCGTGGGATGGGCGGACATGGTGGGGTCTCCTGTTGAATTGTCTGGCTATCGTAGTCGATCGCTGATGCGGACAAGCCTGGATGGATCAATGTCCCACTCTGGCAGCGTGAACCTGTTCGAGGCGATTGGGGACCCAGGGCTGGTAACCTGCGGCCGTGCACTCCTTGAATCGCCATCGCATCGCCGCGCTTGTATCAGGCCTGGGTCTGCTGCTTCTGCTGGCCTGGGATGCCTCGGGCCTGGACCTTTGGCTTGCGAGCTTGTCGGGCACGCCCGGTGGCTTCGCAGCCCGAGACCATTGGTTGCTGACACGCATCCTGCATGATGGCGCCCGTTTGCTTGCGGGCCTGCTGCTTGTCGTCCTGGTCATCGCGGTCGTGCGCCCCTTCGGGCCCTGGCGTGGCCTCTCCCCCGGATCCCGCCTGTGGCTGCTGGTCGCGGTGGTGGGCGGCATGGTTCTGCCTTCGCTCATCAAACGCCTGAGTGATACCAGTTGTCCTTGGGATCTGGCGGAGTTTGGGGGCACGTTTGTCTGGGTGTCGCACTGGCAATGGACGCATTCAGATGGCGGCCCGGGTCACTGTTTTCCGGCTGGCCACGCCTCGGCCGGATTTGGCTGGGTGGCCGCCTACTTTGCCTGGCCCGAGGGCTCGGCAGTGGCGCGACGCTGGCTTACTGGTGCGCTGCTCGCCGGACTGACGCTGGGTTTGGCGCAGCAGCTGCGCGGCGCGCATTTCATGAGTCATACGCTCTGGACGAGCTGGATCTGCTGGACCTGGGCTTGGTGTTTCAGTGCTGGCGTGTCGAGGCAGTGATCAGCATGCGACTTCATGGTGTCCTGACGGTCAGAGCGTGCGCCTTTCTACCCCTTACGCTTTTGCTCTTTTCCTGCGCTCTACCCACGGTGTCTTTCAGTGCTCAGTCCCTTGCAGGGACGCATTGGGAACTCCTATCCATTCAATCGATGGACGACGCCCAGGGCACCACCCGCATCCCTCATCCTGAGCGAATCACCATTTCCTTTGGCACAGACGGGCGCCTGCACCTTCGGCTCGATTGCAACCGTGGCACCGCGGGCTGGGAGTCCACCCCCAGCGCTGACGGACTGTCAGGCCAACTTAAGATCGGCCCCATTGCAGCCACCCGGGTCATGTGCTCCTCGCCTCAGCTCAGTAGCCGCATCGAACAGGGCCTGTCTCATGTTCGCTCCTACATCCTCAAGGACGGCAGGCTCTACATGTCGCTTATGGCGGACAGCGGCATATATGCGTGGCGGCCCGTCCGCCTCGCAGTGCAGCGCACCAGCCCCGCCGTGCTCGGCAAGGCGCCAGCCCATGATGCCCGGGTTCACGGCACGCCCTACCATGCCAAAACCGTTGTGGACTGTGTGGTCGGCACGAGCGCGCCAATGCATTGCGACCTCGGCGTCATCCGTGGCACGCCCGGCAATGCCGAGGTCCACATCACAAAACCCGATGGTTCGCAGCGCGTCTTGCTCTTCCTTGGCAAACAGGTCAGCACGCAGGGCAAAGTCAGGGCGAGCAGGCAGGCAGATCTCTGGCGCATTGAGATCGACGGGGCCGAGCACTACACGATCCCGGAGATGGTGATCACCGGGGGATAAGAATTTCACACTGCCTTGGATCTTTTTTTATGCGCCACACCACATCCCGCATTTTGCTCGCCCTATCGCTCACCTCATTGAGCGCATGCTCGCTTCTGCCCAGCGCGAGTGGCCCTGCCTCAGTAACACCGGTCAGCGCCAGGACCCTTCTGGAGACCACCTCCAGTTGGAACGGCAAGCCTTTGGTCTATCCGCAGGGCACGGCCAAGGTCACTGCGCTCGAGATCATCGTGGCCCCGGGGGCAGAGACTGGCTGGCATCAGCATCCGGTCCCATCGCTCGCCTACATGCTTGAAGGCGAGCTCGAGGTGGCGCTGCGCGATGGCACCCGTAAACGCATTCGCGCTGGTGAAGCTGTCGCCGAGGTGGTCGATACCGATCACAACGGGCGCAACCCGGGCAGCACGCCCGCGCGTCTGGTGGTCTTCTATGTGGGCACAGTAGCTCAGCCTCTTACCGTGCACTCAAGCGCAAGACCCTAGAGCACCGGCCTGAGCGGAACCCCCCTCTCGGCTAAGGTCACGAACGAAAGCAAGCTTCCCAAAACAAAACGCCCAACCTGAATCGGTCGGGCGTTTCGTAGATCGTCACGCAAGTCGATCACTGCGCTCTCGATCAAGGTCGCGGACTGGAACAACAGTCCGCAGAAAAGTGCTCAGCTCTT
>JBEELY010000371.1:0-3242 GCA_041167925.1 Pseudomonadota bacterium
GGTTGCGCGAGGCCGGCATCGATCCCCAGACCTGGCTGCGCGCACCGGTCTTCAATGACGCGATCGCCTCGGTCACGGGCCGCCTGCTTGATGCCGCCGATGAGCTCTATCGCCGCGCGGATGCAGGCATTGCTGCGTTACCGCGCGACTGTCGCGTGGCGATCCGGGCCGCGCAGATTGTGTATGCCGAGATTGGCGAGCAGGTCCGTCGTCAGGGTCTGGATTCGATCGAACGGCGTGCCGTAGTCTCGGGGGCACGCAAGCTTGCGCTGGTGGCTCGGGCCACTCTGGTCTGGCTCAAGGCACCCCCAAGCCAGTCCCCGGCACCGGGCCCCTTGCCGGCCGTGGCCTGGCTGGTCGATGCCGCAGCCAATGCCCGTCCCGGGTCCGGTGCACGCAGCAATCGCGGCGAGCAGGTGCCGGCGCGGTCCTTTGATGAAAAAATGCTCTGGGCTTCCGACCTCTGGGCCCGACTGGCCGAACAGGATCGGCGGCCTCGCTGATCGCATGGACATGCCTGCCCTCAAGATCGCGGAAGTCATGATCGTCGTCGTGGCCCTGGTCGCCTTCTACGTCTGGCAGATGCGCTCACTCAAGCGTGACCGGGCCGAAACGGCCCGGCAGATAGCTCAGGCTCAGGCTCAGCAGGAGCCTGCGCAGGAGGCGCAGATTGCGCAGCAAGCATCGCATCCCTCGCAAATGACCCTGCCGCCTCAGCATGCTGCGGCCCCTTCAAGCCCTGCTGCATCCGAGCGCGAGAGGTCGGCGTGAGCCCGACCGCTCTTAAGGTCATCCACATTCTTTGTGCCTGCCTCTTTCTGGGCAATGTGATCGTCAGCGGCACCTGGGCGGCGTTGGCCGAGCGTACCCGCAATCACACCATCATCCGCTTCAGCAACCATCTGGTGCTGGTCACCGATGTGCTCTTCACGCTGGGCGGCGCGCTGGGCGTGATCATTACGGGTGCGCTCATGGCCCAGCCTCTGGGCGGCGAGACGGCCAATCTCTGGATCCGCTGGTCCTACATCCTGTTCGGTCTGTCGGGGCTGATCTGGCTGTTCGTGCTGGTGCCCATCCAGTTGCGCCAGCGTAGCCTCCTTGGCCGTACCGATCGCATCACGCCCGAATACCTGCGCCTGTCGCGCCTGTGGCAGATCAGCGGTGCGATCGCCACAGTGCTGCCCTTGCCCATCCTGTATTTCATGATTGCCAAGGTGCACTGAGCATGGGCGCGCTGCCGGTCTGCAGGGTCCGGCGCACCGATACTCGGCGCTCGTGCGCATGGCGATGAACCATCCTCTCGCAGGCCGGGTCATTGTGATCACCGGTGCCGCCTCGGGCATCGGCTTGGCAGGGGCTGCCGAACTCCATCGCTGCGGCGCAGTGCCGGTGCTCACCGACTGCGACGCTCATCCGCTGGCCGAACAGGCCCGGGCCATTGATCCGCAATTGCTGCATCTGCCTCTTGATGTGACCGACGCCTCGCAGTGCGAGCAGGTGATGCAGACAGTGCTCGCCCGCTACGGGCGGATCGACGGGGTCTGGGCCAATGCCGGCGTGGCCTCCTTCGGTCCGCTCGCCTATACCGACCCACAGGCTTGGGCGCGCTGCGTGCAGGTCAATCTGCTGGGCAGCCTCAATACCGTGCACGCGGCATTGCCGTCTCTGATGGCCTCGCGCGGCCTGATCGCGGTGTCAGCCTCGGTGTCTTCGTTTGCTCATCCGCCAGCCATGTCGGCCTATGCCGCTTCCAAGGCGGGTCTCGAGGCCGCCTGCAATGCCTGGCGCATCGAGCTTGCCGCCCACGGTGTGGCGGTCTGCGTGATTCATGCGAGTTGGGTGCGGACCGCCCTGGTCGATGAGGGCGCACTGCATCCGGGTTTCGTGCGACTGCGCGACACCGCGCCCGGCCCGCTGCGTCGTATGCTCGAGCCGCAGGAGGCTGCACGCCAGATGGTGCAGGGGCTGGCTCGTCGGCAGCGCCGCATCTTCGTGCCGGGCTGGCTGGCGGCACTGCACTGGTTGCGCGGCTTGCTGCATGAGCCCTGGGCCGAGCGCGAACTGATGCGCGCCGCGCCAGAGATCGAAGCCCACTACCTGGAGGGCCTGGCGCAGGCCGGGCGGCTGGCCTCGTCCTTCGGGCCAAGGGAACTCGAGCGCGCCCGTGCGCGAGAGCAGGGCAAGGAGTCCAAGCTGGCGGAAGGCACGATGAGGCCCGCGCGCGACGATTGAATCTGCGCTCTCAGCCCTCCGCAATCGGAATCCGGCGCACGTGGCTGCCCCCCGCCCTGGGAATATGAATCCGCAGCACGCCCTGATCCATCAATGCTGTAATGCCCTGGGGGTCGAGTTCACGACTCAGTGCAAAGCTGCGCCGATAGCGGCCCACTGGTAACTCGCTTGAGGTGGCTTCACGGGTGGCCGGCGGGAGCTCGCCCTCGATGACCAGCTGATCAGCCTCGGTCCGCAAGGCCATGCGCTGCGCCGACACGCCAGGAATATCGGCGATCACCACAATGCCGGTTTCGTCCTCGATGATGTCGACTGGCGGACGCAACCACGGCCCCGCAACGCCGGCACCTGCGCCAGGCCACGCTGTGGCATATCCCGCAGGTACTGCGGCGTACCCGGAAGGGGCGGAATGTGGGGCCATCATTGCAGGCCTCCTGCCGGGTCCTGAATCAGGATCGGTCTGGCTTGTACGGGTTGCAGCCGGGGCACGGTGATGGTCAGCACCCCCAGGGCATAGCGCGCCTCGATCGCCTGGGTATCGGTATCGGGCGGTAATCCAATCACTCTGCGAAAGCGTCCGCTGAAGCGCTCCGCGGCATGGACCGTCGCACCATCGTCGGCGTCAGGCAACTGGCTCTCGCGCTCGCCGCTCAGCACCAGCACATCGCCCTCGATGCTGAGCTGGAGCGCATCGACCGACATGCCCGGCAGAAAGGCTTCGATTTCAATGGACATTGGCGAAGTGCGCAGGTTGAGTGCCGGAAAGCGGGTGCCTCGGCTTTCGCGGATGCCCGGTGCGCCGATCAGGCCTGCACCCGTGGGAACAGCGCCCGCCGGAACATGGGGAACATGGGATTCCAGGGACGCAGCGCCTGCGGACGCCAAGCCTGCATTCGTGGAAGTCGCTGTGAGAGCGCCTGAAGACGGGCCTGCGACAAGGCGTCCCGCGATCGGCAAGGTGCTCGCCATGGCCCCGATCGCGTCGTCGGGTGCGCCGGCCTCGGCGGCTT
>JBEELY010000046.1:0-8255 GCA_041167925.1 Pseudomonadota bacterium
CCTCCAGAGACTTTTATCCGGCCTACCTCGATGAGCGGCTTGCGCTGGCCCGAACCCGGTTGAAAGGCGCCTGAAGGATCGACACCTGAGTGCATGTGCCTGTTTGAGCTAGGCGCCCGAAGGCATTTGCACATGCTCATTTCGGTGAATCGACAGACGCTTGTGGGGCTGCGCATCAAGGAGCGCGGTGGTATTGTCCCGAGCACAACCCTGAACCTCTGAAAGCAAGGGAGACCTCGCATGACCCACTCATTTGCTGCGCTGCTCGGCACGGGCACTTTATTGCTCAGCCTGCACGTCCCAGCGCAGGCGCAGGCTGCTGATCCGAATCTGGCCCGCAACCTCGCGGCCACCTGCGCCAACTGCCACGGCACCGACGGCCAGGCACGCGGAGACGCTGCGGCGCTTGCGGGCATGTCGGAGCAGCGACTGCTCAACACGCTCACGCTGTATCGCAACGGCACACTGCCCGCGACCATCATGCACCAGATCACCAAGGGCTATACCGAGGATCAGCTCAAGCTGATCGCGGGCTACTTTGCTGCACAAAAGCCGCGCCAATAACCCGAAGAGACAAGCCATGAATTCATTCCAGAACACCCGTCGCGCCCTTCTCGGAGCCAGTGCCACTCTGGGCGCAGCGAGCGTTGCGGGTTGCGCAAGCATCGGCAGCGCCTCGCCTTCAATTGGTCGAGTGGTGGTCGTCGGTGGCGGCTATGGCGGCGCCACGGTGGCCCGTTACCTCAAGCGCTGGGGTGGCAATGTCGATGTCACCCTCGTCGAGCGCGAGGCTTCGTTTGTCTCCTGCCCGATTTCCAACCTCGTCATCGGCGGTCACAAGCAGATTGCCGACGTCACCCGCGGCTACGAGGGTCTGGCTGCACTGGGCGTGAAACGCGTGCGCGATGAAGTGGTGGCGGTAGATGCAACAGCCCGCAAGGTCCGTCTGCGCAGCGGCACCGAACTCGCCTACGACCGGCTGGTGCTCTCGCCTGGTGTTGACTTCAACCTGAATAGCGTGGGCGGCCTCAAGGCAGCGCTCGACAGCGGACGGGTCCTGCATTCCTGGAAAGCGGGGCCGCAGACGGTAGCCCTGCGCAAGCAGCTGGTGGATATGCGCTCGGGTGGCGTCTTTGCCATGACGATTCCGAAGGCGCCCTACCGCTGCCCGCCCGGACCCTATGAGCGGGCCTGCATGGTGGCGAGCTATTTCAAGGCACACAAGCCTGGCAGCAAAGTGATCGTGCTCGATGCCAACCCCGAAATCATTTCCAAGAAAGGCCTGTTCGAGAAGGCCTTTGGCGAGCACTACAAGGGCATCATCGAATACCGCCCCAATGCCGAGCTCAAGGAAGTCTCAGGCACCACGGCCAAGCTCGACTTCGACGACATCCGGGCCGATGTGCTTAACGTGATCCCCGAGCAGCGTGCCGCCGACCTGGCCGTTCAGGCAGGCGTGGTCAATGTGAACCAGCGCTGGGCCGCCGTGAACTGGCTCACCATGGAATCCACAACGGTCCCCAATGTGCATGTGCTGGGTGATGCCACCTTCCCGGCGCCGCTGATGCCCAAGTCAGGTCACATGGCCAATCAGCAGGCCAAGGTCGCTGCGGCGGCCATCATTCAGCTGCTCAAGGGCGAGCCGGTGAACAGCGCACCGGTCGTGATGAACACCTGCTACAGCTTTGTGACCGCCACCGATGTGGTGCACGTCGCCTCAGTCCACCAATACGACGCCAAAGACAAGACCTTCAAGACCGTGCCGGGTTCGGGTGGTGTTTCGGCGCAGGCGAGTGCCCTGGAAGGCCGTTACGCCCTGGCCTGGGCTGACAACATCTGGGCCGACATGCTGGCCTGATCGATCTCGGGCCCGATGACCTCGAGCCCGATCAGGTCAGCGCCCGATCGGTGACTGACCTGATCAATGAAAATGCGTCGCCTCGGGCGGCGCATCCTCAGGCATTTCGGCATGCACCACTTCACCCGCAGGTGAAGGAAAGAGCGGTGCGCCGCAGTCTTCGCAGTACTCAGGCTCGGTCAGGTCAGGCCAGATCCTGACCTCAACCACGCCTGCCTCGCGCAGCGCCTCGCGAATCCGGTCCAGGGGGGGAGGATCATCGGCCTCACTTTCCGGGCCGAGCAAGGGCCAGACCACCCCCTGCGCCACTTCAGTGGCTTCAGCTACAGACAGGCCAATGCGATATTCGTCGGCACGTTCATCACCAAAGGCGGCGATCGTGGCCTTGACCGTCTGAGCGGGAATATCGAGGGAGTGTGTAAGGAAATGCACCCCGGCCTTGATGGCATAGGGCCTGACACGGCGGTCGGTTTCGCGCAGATTGATGTGATAGGCATCAGGCAGCAGGCACTCAAAGCCGCATCCTGCCACCAGCGACTCGAGGGTGGGCCGGGCCTGCGCAATCCAGTGCTCCAGGCACTGCACCCGCGAGGCATGCTCCTGCGAATCGAGCAGCTGCCAGCGGAACACCGCCTGACCGCGCGGCACCGCTACTGCAGCCAACAGGAAACGGCCGTCGGCGAGCATGTCGGCCGTCTCAGGCAGGCTGCGAAGATCGATGCGCACCGGTGTAGCCGGATTGAGCGCGGCCTGGCCCAGCTTGCGAGTAAAACGGCGCAGCTCGGCAAAATCCCGGGGTAACTGATCGACGCTGTACAGACAGGGCGATAGCCGGAAGCGGACCTCGCTCGCCAGCACATGGGCCTGCCAGTGGGCAGTGAGGGCAGCAGCAGCCTCGGTCGGGATCGGGCCGGAAGGAATGCGAAATCGCGTCCAGGCCACCAGCGGGGCCACCACCAGAAGCACCTCCCAGTCCTGGCCCTCGTGCTCAATGACCATCGACTCGCCGGCGGTCTCGACCGCCTCGATCAGCGCGCCATAGGCTTCGGTATCGGTCTGATGCAGACGGTCTAGTGCATCGTAGATGGCCTGCGGATGCGTGCCATCGAGCAGACGCTCGAGGCGCACAGCCAGCTGGGACTCCCAGAAGGCGTCTTCAATGCGACTGCCGGAATGCGCAAGCCCCAGTGAAGCGGCGACAAGACGCTCGGCGTCACCGGAAAGATGGGATTTGCGATCACGCCCGGTTCGGGCTGGACGAAGGGATTTCAAGGGCGGATCCTGCAGGGGCAAGGCGTGATTTTAGCGGATCAAGCGACAGCGGCGCCCCATGAACCCCAAAAGGCATGCGCCAGGCGGGCCGTTCAGTTGTCGGAGGACTGCCGCCAGAGGGCTGGCGCGCGCGATTCCTTGTCGATTCCTGACAGCAGACCCTCGTGGGCCTGTTGATCCAGTGCGCTCGCAGCAAGAATGCGAAGTCCTGTCGGCGGCCACGTCCCGGAGCCCCGGATGCCGTCAACCTGGTCGCTGACAACCTCGAGCGCCATTTCGAGGCTGTCCTGACCCCGGGTCATGGCCAGATACACCTCGGCCAGCAATTCGGCATCAAGCAGCGCCCCGTGAAGCTTGCGATGCGCATTGGAGATGCCATAGCGGTCGCACAGGGCATCAAGGGAATTGCGCTTGCCCGGGTGAAGCTCGCGGGCCATCAGCAGGGTATCGAGCACCTCCGGGCAGATCGCACGGAAGGGTCCGAGTCCGATGCGGTCAAGTTCTGCATCGAGGAAGGACACGTCGAAGGCCGCGTTGTGAATTAGCACCTGCGCGCCGCGCACGAAATCGAGAAGGCGTCCGGCAATCTCGCCAAAGCGGGGCTTGCCCCGCAAATCCTCCCAGCGCATGCCATGCACCTCGGTCGCTGCCTCGTCGACTTCGCGCTCGGGGTCGAGGTACAGATGCAGGGTATTGCCGGTCAGGCGCCTGTTGACCACCTCAAGACAGCCGATCTCCAGAATACGGTGCCCCTGCTCGGCCGACAGGCCGGTGGTCTCGGTATCGAGGACCACCTGGCGCACTACCGGGCCTCCTGCTGCATCGGCGCGGCTGCGCTCGCCTCTGCCATAGCCGCCTCGGCACGCGCTGAGGCATCACGATTCTTGCGCGTGAGAAGGGTATAGAAGGTCGGCACCACAAACAGGGTCAGCACCGTGCCCAGCGTCATGCCACCCACAATCACAAGGCCAATCTGGATGCGGCTTTCCGCGCCTGCGCCGGTCGCGACCGCCAACGGCACGGCGCCCAGCACCATGGCCCCGGTCGTCATCAGAATGGGGCGCAGACGCAGCGAGGCCGACTCGATCACTGCCTGACGAATATCGCGCCCCTGCTCGCGCAGCTGATTGGCAAACTCAACGATCAGGATGCCATGCTTTGTGATCAACCCCACCAAGGTGATCAGACCGATCTGGCTGTAGACATTGAGCGTGCCTCCATTGATCTGCAAAAGCCACAGGGCACCGGTGATGGCCAGGGGCACCGTGAGCATGATGATGAAGGGATCAATGAAGCTCTCGAACTGCGCAGCCAGCACCAGGTAAATGAAGGCCAGCGCAAGGACGAAGGTCAGCCCCAAAGCCGATGAGGATTCCTTGAACTCGCGGGTCTGGCCGTTGTAATCAACGGCATAGCCACTGGGCAGATGCTTGCGTGCGGCGGCTTCGAGATACTCAACCGCCTCGCCCAGCGAGGTGCCCGGAGCGAGATTGGCGGTGATGGTCACAGCACGGCGCTGACCAAAGTGATTGAGCTCCCGCGGGCTGACCGACTCTTTCCAGCTCACCAGGCTGGACAGCGGCACCATGGCATCGTTGCGCCCACGCACAAAGATTGCGGCGATGTCCTGCGGTGCATTGCGGGCACTGGCCTCCAGCTGAACGATCACGTCGTACTGCTCGCCATTGCGCTTGAAACGCGTGACCTGACGTCCACCCAGCATGGTTTCGATCGCCCGTCCGATGGCATCGACCTGAACGCCCGCATCGGCGGCACGGTCACGGTCGATGGCCAGACGCAACTCGGGCTTGTTCAGACGCAAATCGCTATCCACGCCCAGCAAGCCGCCCCACTGCTGCAGATCGCGCACCAGAGGCGTCACGGTTCGTTGCAGCTTGTCATAGGGCTCGGAGGTCAGCACCACGAAATTGATCGGCCGCTCGCGCGGTGATTGCCCCAGTGAGGGCGGTGCGACAGCAAAGGCCAGCACCCCCGGGATGGCCAGCAGCTTGGGCTGGAGCTCCTTGATGATGTCGGGCACCTTGCGCTCACGCTGGTCCCAGTCGACCAGACGCCAGAAGGCAATACCCTGGGCCACGGTGGGATTGCCCGAGACAACAAAGGCCCGATCGATCTCGGGGAACTGGCGGGCGATTTCTTCCATCTGCCCGCCGTACTTGAGGGTGTAGCCGATCGATGCGCCATCAGGACCATTGATGATCGACAGAATGGTGCCGCGATCCTCGACCGGCGAGAGCTCCTTCTTCATGCCGATAAAGAGCGTGTAGCAGCCCCAGCCCACCAGGACATAGAGCACCAGCACGACCCAGCGCTGACGCAGCGATCCACCCAGAATCCATGCATAGCCGCGGGTGATCGCGTCCAGCGCGTCCTCAATGGCGCCGCCGATCCGCCCGCGTCCGGCATGGGGCTTGAGCAGCCGGGAGCACATCATCGGCGACAGCGTGAGCGCGATGAAACCGGAGATCAGCACTGCTCCGGCCAGCGTGAGCGCGAACTCGACAAAGAGACGACCGGTACGCCCTGGCGTAAAGGCCACCGGTGCATACACCGCGGCCAGCGTGAGCGTCATGGCGACCACTGCAAAGCCCACCTCCTTGATGCCCTTGAAGGAGGCGGCCATGGGTGACATGCCCTCTTCAATGTGGCGATAGATGTTCTCGAGCACCACGATGGCATCGTCGACGACCAGACCGATGGCCAGGACCAGCGCCAGCAGCGTGAGCGTATTGATCGTGAACCCTGCGGCCAGCATGAGGCCGAAGGTGGTGATCAGACAGACCGGAATGGTGACCAGCGGGATAAGGCTCGCGCGCCAGGAGTGAAGAAACAGCAGGATCACCAGGCCGACCAGCGCCACTGCCTCGAGGATGGTCTTGAAGACCGACTGGATGGATCGGTCAATGAAGACTGCGTTGTCGTTGGCCACCGCGACCGTCAGGCCCGGCGGGAGTTCTTCCTGCAGCGCAGGCAGTTGCGCGCGCACCGCCTTGGATAGCACCAGAGGATTGGCAGTGGCCTGCTTGAGGATGCCCACCGAGACCGAATCCCGTCCATTGAGGCGGGTGACCGAGCGCTCGTTCTGCGCAGCAATGCTGACCTTGGCGACATCCCGGACCCGCACCGGATGGCCGTTGACAGTCCGCACCACCACCGCCTCGAACTCCTGAGTGCGCTGCAGATCGGTCTGCGAGACCACCGTGAATTCGCGCAGCGTGCTTTCGATGCGACCGGAAGGAATTTCGACGTTCTGCCGACGCAGCGCGTCTTCAACATCCTGCGGTGTAAGCCGATAGGCAGCCAGCCGCTCCGGGTCGAGCCAGATCCGCATGGAGTAGCGTCGCTCGCCGAAAATACGGACATCGGCTGCACCGGGCATGGTCTGCAGCCGCGGCTTGATCGTGCGATTGAGGTAATCGGAGATCTCGAGCCGGCTCATGGTCTCGCTGGAAAAGGCGAGCCAGATGATGGGCGTGGAATCGGCCTCGACTTTGGCGATCACCGGTTCATCGGCATCCTGGGGCAGACGTTGCCGCACCCGCGCGACCCGGTCGCGGACATCGGCTGCAGCCGAATCAGGATCGCGCTCAAGCCGGAATCGGACCGTGATCTGGCTTTGCTCCGGCCGGGAGATCGAGGTCAGCACATCGACCCCCTCAATCCCCGCGATCGAATCTTCCAGGGGTTTGGTGACCTGCGACTCGATGATCTCGGCCGATGCGCCCAGATAGCGGGTCTCGACATTGACGACCGGCAGATCAATCTTGGGATATTCGCGGACCGCGAGCCGCTGAAAGCTCACAGCCCCAAGCAGCATCAGGACCAGGGAGAGCACGGTCGCGAAGACCGGGCGCCGAATGCAGATCTCCGAGATGGACATGCCGCGGTCTCCTGTAGGTGAGTTCGGTCAGGAACCGGATTTGGTGGGGGCGGAGGGGCGTCGGTTGGGGTCTTGAATGCGAACCTCCTGCCCGTCACGCTGCAGGCGCAGCTGGCCTGCCGTGACCACCTGCTCGCCTTCGGCCAGACCTGAGATCACCTCGACACGACCGTCCTGTCGCATCCCGAGTTCGACCTTCACGCGCTGTGCCTTACCCTCGGCTACGCGATAGACAAAGCTGTCCTGGCCCATCGGGACGATCGACTCCTCTGGAACCATGAGCGCGCCGGGCGCGTCGCGAAGCACGACCCGGGCCTTGGCGAACATGCCTGTGCGCAAAGCGCCACCCGGGTTGGTCAGCTCGCCACGCGCAAGCAACGAGCGGCCGTTGGCATCCACCTGGGTATCGATCGCCTTCAGACGCGCGGTGAAGGTCTGGCCCGGCATCGAGTCGACCGTGATGGAGACCGACTGACCCGGCTTGATCCGCCCGAAGTAGCGCTCAGGAAGCCTGAGATCGACCTTCATGATGCGGATGTCCTCAATCACGGCCAGATCATTGCCGTCCTTGATGAAGTCGCCCGGACCGATATTGCGCAGGCCCATCACGCCATCAAAGGGCGCCAGGATATCGAGCTTGGCCAGTCGCGCTTCTGCCAGGCGCACACGGGCCTCGATGACCTTGAGGTTGGCTGCGGCCTGATCCTTGGCACTCTGAGAGACGAAATTGCGCGAGGCCAGTTCGGAGGTCCGCTCAAAGTTGGATCGCGCCAGAGCCAGTTCAGCGCGAACCTGCTCGAGCTCGGCTTCGGAGACCGACCGGTCCAGGGCAACCAGCACCGAGCCACGCGCCACCCTGGCGCCGTCGGTGAAGCCCACACGAATCACCCGACCAGAGACCTCCGAGCGGACCGTCACGATCTCGTTGGCGCGCAGAGTGCCTGCAGCCACGGCCTCTTCACGCAGCGGCACGGAAACGACTTTGGTGATCTCGACAGCAGCGGGTCCGCCAGGGGGGCGGCCTGCGGGGGCACCGCCAGGAGCGCCCTTGCCGCCAGCCTTGTCCCCTGCTTTGTCGGAACCCTTCTCACCCGCCTTATCGCCCTCTTTAGAACCGTCTTTGGCGCCCGCCTTGCTTTGAATCTCGAATCCGGTCGAGCCGGGCAGCTTCTGGGTCTTGTAAGCATAGGCCAACACGGCCCCCAGACCAGCCAGGGCGAGAAT
>JBEELY010000096.1:0-2749 GCA_041167925.1 Pseudomonadota bacterium
CGCGAACACCTCCTCACCAAGCGAGAAAGTGAGGTACTGCAGAGCGGAGCCCTGCGCGTTGAGATGAGCGTCTTGCATGGTCATGCCTCTCTCAGTAAGGGCGGAAGTTGCCGTGCGTGCCCGTGGCACCCATGGCTGGAGCCGTCATACGCGGGGCGCGGGCCCCTGCTTCAGCCATGGAACGGCTCTGGCCGCGCATGGGCGAGGTCGGGCTGCGGCGGTCGACCGTAGGCGCGTTCTGCGTACCGCGCATCGTCACGCCTAAGGACACTTCAGCTGAAGCATTGACCGTAAAGAAGGCTACGGAGTGCTGCAACTGTTCAGCCTGGCCCGAGAGTTCTTCGGAGGTGGCCGCAAGTTCCTCGGAGGCCGAAGCGTTCTGCTGGGTCGCCTTGCTGAGCTGGCCCATCGCGCCGCCGATCTGCACCACCGATTGGCTCTGCTCCTGCGAGGCCGCCGCGATCTCCTGCACGAGTTCTGATGTCTTCTGGATCGAGGGCACGATCTCGCCCAGCAACTTGCCTGCGCGCTCAGCCGTGCTCACCGAATCCGAGGCCAGATCACCAATCTCCTTGGCTGCCTCCTGGCTGCGCTCGGCCAGCTTGCGTACCTCGGCAGCAACCACCGCAAAGCCCTTCCCGTGCTCGCCGGCCCGCGCAGCTTCGATGGCTGCATTCAGTGCAAGCAGATTGGTCTGGTAGGCGATATCGTCAACGATGCTGATCTTCTGCGCGATCTGCTTCATCGCAGTCACGGTCTGCATCACGGCCTGGCCGCCTTCGCCCGCTTCTTTGCTGGCCTTGGTGGCCATGCCGTCGGTCACTTTGGCGTTGTCGCTGTTCTGCGAGATGGAGGCAGACATCATGTCAATCGAGGCCGTGGTCTCCTCGACTGAAGAGGCCTGCTCGCTTGCTGATTGCGACAGCGATTGTGCTGTGGCACTGACCTGGTTAGCCGCACCCGTGAGTGCGTCTGCCGCTGCACGTACCTCCTCGATGATCGAGGCCAGTTTTTCGCAGCTGGCATTGGCATCGTTTTTAACCTGATCGAAAACGCCCTGGGCATCGCTGGTGATGCGCTGGGTCAGGTCACCATTGGCCAGGCCCGAGAACATGCGGCCCACATCTTCAATGATGGTGGCCAGTGCTTCGCTGGTCGCATTGGCATCGCCCTTGACCTGCGCAAAGGTGCCCGAATAGTCGTTGGTGATGCGCTGAGACAGATCCCCAGCAGCCAGCGCACCGAAGACACGACCAACATCGCCAAAGATGACGGCAGTGGTCTCCATCAGCGCATTGACGCCGGCGCACAGCTCCGCGATCGGGCCGCTCATGCCTTCGGTATCGATGCGCTGCGAGAGATCGCCCTCTTGTGCGGCCCGCGCCACAAGACGTGCCTGCTCGACCGCCGCCTTGAGCATCTCGTTGGCCTTGACCTCGGCGGTGACATCGGTGGCGATCTTCACGATCTTGACCACACGGCCCATCTCGTCGCTGACCGGTGCATAGACCGCCTGGATGTACACCTCTCGGCCTTCCTTGGCGATGCGCTTGAAGGTATCGTTGAAGGCCTTTCCGGCGTTCAGATCACGCCAGAACTGTGCGTATGCCTCGGTCGACGAAAAGCTCGCGTCTACGAACTGACGGTGGTGCCTGCCCTTGATTTCATCGAGGCTGTAGCCCAACACCTTCAGAAAGTTGTCATTGGCGGACAGGACATGGCCGCCCAGGTCAAACTCAATGTAGGCATAGGAGCGATTGATGGCATTCAGAATGCCGCGAGCATTGTGTCGCTCAAGTTCAGCCTCGGTGATGTCGTAGCGTACCCCGAGGTATTTCATGGGTTTGCCGTTATCACCCAGGATCGGCGCGATGACCGCATCAACGTAGTAGGGCGTGCCATCCTTGGCGCGGTTCTTGACCACGCCCCGGAAGATGTCACCCCGCCCGATGGTCTGCCACATCTGCTTGAACACCTCCTTGGGCATGTCGGGGTGCCGGGTGGTGTTGTGTGGCGCGCCAATCAGTTCCTTGCGGTTGTACTTGGAAACCTCGATGAACTTCTCGTTCACATTCAGGATGTCGCCCTTTTTGTCCCCCTCCGAGACGATGCTGGTGAGGTTCATGATGTCGGTGCGTACCTTGAGCTCGGCTTCAAGGTCTTTCAGACGCGCCTGCATCTGGGCCACCTGTGACTCCAGGGTCGTGCGGGCATCACTCTGTTCATCGAGACGGGCCTGCAGGCTGTCCCGCTCTTCACGTTGACGGGCGAGCGCCTGATCGGCGGCATCGAGCTGTTGCCCGGCAACAAGGCGGGCCATCCAGGAGACTTGGGTCGAAGTGGTCATGAGGGATTCCTTTCAAGCTGAAGCGGGCGAAGGTTGGGGGGTTGTTCTGCAAGCAGGGCCAAGGTGTTGACATCGAAGATCAGCGCAACTTCTCCGTTACCCAGGATGGAGGAGCCGGACATGCCGCGCAGGCTTCGAAAGATGCGGCTAAGCGGTTTGATGACGGTCTGATGCTGGCCAAGCAGTGCATCGACCAGCACGCCATAGCGTCTGGCCCCGGTCTGAATCACGACCAACGAGCAGCGATCGGGCTCGGGGGCGTCGAGCTGATACAGCACACGCAAACTGACCACCGGAAGCACCTGCCCACGCAGTTCGATCACGCCACGGCCATTGGCATCGAGGCCATGCTCGGCACGCCGGTTCTCGACCACTTCAACCACCGAAT
This sequence comes from Pseudomonadota bacterium, assembly GCA_041167925.1. Lineage (GTDB taxonomy): Bacteria > Pseudomonadota > Gammaproteobacteria > Burkholderiales > Burkholderiaceae_E > UBA4615. The sequence continues at coordinate 2,736 of JBEELY010000096.1, forward strand.
CCAGCGGGAAGATG